>JANMSU010000427.1:0-3092 GCA_031389835.1 Chloroflexota bacterium | reverse complement strand
GCCGGTCATCGTCCAACGCCACGCCCGCACGTGCACCACGCGCCCCTCGAGAATGATCGTGACGCGCTGCGGCAACGCCTCAAGCTTGGCGTCGGGCGACCAGTCGGCGGGAATCTCCGTCTGAGTTCCATCCGAGGCCAGCCGCTGCCGGAAGTAGCCCTTCCGATGCACCAGCGTCACGACGACAAGCGGCACAGCGAGATCGGCAGCCGCGCGGATGGTGTCGCCAGCAAGGACGCCCAGGCCGCCGGCATACGTCGGGATCGCGCTGTCGAGCGCGAGCTCCATCGAGAAATACGCGGCGAGTGGCGCGCTCACGCCGTCGGCCCCGGCCATCTCTCTACTGGGCGCCGTAGCGGCGGATCCCCTCGAGCTTGGTGCGCTTGAGCAGTAGCGCGTTGACCGCCACCAGGAACGAGCTGCCGGCCATGGTCAGGGCGGCGATCTCCGGGCGTAGGAGCAGACCGAACGCCGGGTAGAAGACGCCGGCCGCTATCGGAAAGGCGATGGTGTTGTAGCCCACGGCCCAGAACAGGTTCTGACGCATCTTGCGCACGGTGGCGCGACTCAGCGCGATCGCCCCGAGCACATCGAGCGGATCGCTCTTCATCAGTACGACGTCGGCGGCCTCCATCGCGACATCGGTCCCCGCACCGATAGCGATCCCCACATCCGCTTGCGCCAGCGCCGGTGCGTCGTTGATGCCGTCGCCCACCATCGCCACGAGCTTGCCGGAGCTCTGCAGTTCCTTGACCTTCGCGGCCTTGTCGCCCGGAAGGACCTCGGCGAAGACCGTGTCAAGGCCGAGCTCGCCCGCGATCCGCTCGGCCGTCGCGCGGTTATCCCCGGTGAGCATCGCGACCTGGATCCCCAGCGTGTGCAGACGGGTGATGGCCTCCTTTGCCGATGGGCGTACGGCATCCGCGATGGCAATGATGCCCGCCGCCGCGCCGTCGATCGCCGCGTACACGACCGTGCGGCCAGCGCCCTCGAGCGCGGCGGCGCGCTCGCCCAGCCCGTCGAGAGCGATGCCGCGGTCACGCATGAGTTTGCGATTGCCGACGAGGACTGCGCGACCGTCGACCTCAGCCTCGAGGCCGTGACCGGGGACCGCCTGGAATCGCGCGGACGGAGACATCGCCACGCCTTTCGCTTTCGCGGCATCGATGACGGCGAGCGCGAGGGGATGCTCGCTCGACGATTCGGCCGACGCGACAAGACGCAGCAGCTCGCTCTCGGAAACGGGATCCCCGGCGGTGACGACCTCCACGACGCGGGGCTGGCCCACCGTGAGTGTTCCGGTCTTGTCGAAGATGACCGCGTTGACCTTCGAGGCCTGCTCGAGCGCGGTCGCGTTCTTGAACAGGATGCCGTTGAGCGCGCCGAGGCCGGTGCCGACCATGATCGCGGTCGGGGTCGCCAGGCCGAGGGCGTCCGGGCAGGCGACGATCACGACAGTGATCGCGAGCGTCAGCGCGAACACAAATGTCGCGCCCGCGAGCCAGTACCAGCCAGCGAAAGTGAGCAGCCCGAAGACGATCGCGGCCGCGACGAGCCACTGTGCCGCGCGATCCGCCAGGCGCTGCGCGGGTGCCTTGGAGTTCTGTGCGATCTGCACCAAGCGGACGATCTGCGCGAGCGCGGTGTCCGCGCCGACGTTCGTGGCCCGGAAGCGAAAGGACCCGGTCTTGTTGATGGTCGCCCCGATCACCTTCGCACCGACGCTCTTGTCGGCCGGAACGCTCTCGCCCGTGACCATCGACTCGTCGACGGTCGACGCCCCTTCGACGATCTCGCCGTCAACGGGGAGCTTGTCGCCTGGCTTGATGAGCACGATGTCGCCGACGACGACCTCCGCGGTAGGGATGTCGACCGGCTGACCACCACGGATGACCGTCGCCTTCGGCGGCGCCAGATCGAGGAGCGCACGGATCGCGTCGGACGCGCCGGCGCGAGCGCGCATCTCGAGCCAATGTCCGAACAGCACGAACGCGAGGAGCACGACCGCCGCCTCGTAGAAGACCTCGCCCTGGAACAGAAATGTGGCAGCCACGCTAAAGACGTATCCGCTGCCCACGGAGAGCGCCACAAGGACGGACATGTCGAGCGTCCGGTTGCGAAGCGCGCGGTACGCCCCCACGAAGAAGATCTGCCCACTCCAGAAGACCGCGGGGGTGGAGAGGATGAAGAGAAGGAGCGCGTTCGAGATGCCGAACGGCGTCGGCAGGCGGAGGTCGAAGACCTCGGTGGCCAGCGACGAGTAAAGGAACACCGGGACCGCCAACACGATCGCGACGAGGAACCGATCGCGCATGTCTCGGACCATCTGGTCCATGGACATTCCGGCGCCGTGGCCCATGGCGTGCGTCATCTGCGCCATCTCGCCCGCGGGCATCGTGGTAGCGGCGCCACCGGCTTTCTTGGCTGCCGGCATGACGTGACCGGCGTGTTCGGCATGCGCCGCATTCGGGACGGCACTTCCCACGACGGCCGGCTGCTCCCCTTTGCACAGGTGCTCGGGAACGATCTCGCCACCACAGCGGCAGCCGAAGTCGCCGATGAGCTGCCGGATGCTGTCTGCGCCGATCTGCGTCTCGTCATAGCCCACGGTGACGACCTGGCTCACTGGGTTCGCCTCGGCGTGGTGGATCCCTGGCGCCCGCAGCAGGTGGCGTTGCAGTGCGGCCGCGCTGCTGCCGCGGAGGAGGCCGGCGGCCTCGAAGACGGTCTCGATCTGACGACTATGCGCCATCGCGCGCCGCACCGTTCCGCGACCGCGCGGTCAAAGCGGGCGTTTCGCTCTGAATCACCGCGAGCAGATCATTGCGCGCCGCGAGACGGTATCCGCCCCGGATACGCCGCACCTGGCGAAGCATGACGACGATGCCGACGACGTTCGTGGCGACCCCAAGCAGCATGAGCGGCGTCCGGAACTCCACGAGAAACACGGCGAGCCCGGAGAGGCCGACGATCGGCAGGACGTCGGCAAGGTGGTGCGCGCAGCAGGCGACCATCGAGACGCTCGACGTCGCCGTCCCCGCGCCGGCCAGACCGACCGACTCGCGCGCCATCGACCGCTGGAGCAGCCGGAG
>JANMSU010000338.1:0-11747 GCA_031389835.1 Chloroflexota bacterium | reverse complement strand
CGCTTCGGCTTCGCGGCACCGCCGACCGAGGGCGAGGCGGCGGTCTTCGTGTTCGCGGGCGGCACATCGGGGAGGGCCGTGCTCACCGTCGCCCGCTGAGTCTCGCTTACCGGGCGATACTGCCCCGGTGACATCTGCCGAACTCGTGCTGTTCTCGCTTCTGGGTGGTACCGCGCTGCTTCTCTACGGCGTGCGGCTGGTCGGGGAAGGCCTGCAGCGCGCGGCTGGAACGAGGCTGCGTCACGTCCTCTCCACCCTCACCGGAAATCGGTTCAAGGCGCTCGCCGTCGGTGCCGGCGTCACCGCCGTCCTTCAGTCCTCGAGTGCGACGACCGTGATGTTGGTCGGATTCGCGTCCGCCGGGCTCCTCTCGCTCCGACAGACCATCGGCGTGATCCTGGGTGCCGACGTCGGCACGACCGTCACGGTGCAACTGCTCGCCTTCGACCTACTTGCGGTGTCGCCACTCGTCGTGTTCGTGGGCTGGCTCTTGTGGACCGTCGGACGCGGCACGCCGCGGTACGTCGGTCAGGCCGTCCTCGGTTTCGGCTTCCTGTTCCTGGGCATGAAGCTCGTGTCGGACGGGACGGTGCCGCTCGCGACCAGCCCTCTCTTCCGCGATGTGCTCGCCGCCCTTACGGACCAGCCGCTCATCCTGCTGCTCGTCGCGGCCATATTCACGGCCCTTGTGCGATCGAGCGCGGCGGTGATCGGGCTCGCGCTGTCTCTCGCCGCCAGCGGCCTCATGCCCCTATCGGGGGCGATCCCGATCATCTTCGGCGCCAATATCGGCACTGCCGCCACCGCGCTCCTCGCCGCGGTGGGTCAGAACGCCGAAGCACTACGCGTTGCGGCCGCCCACGCGGCGTTCAAGGTCGTCGGCGTGGTGCTGTTCATCCCGTTCTCCGCTGTCTTCGCGGATCTCGTCGCGCGCACCGCGCCCGACGTGCCACGCCAGATCGCGAATGCCCACACGCTGTTCAACGTGATCCTCGCCGCGGTCTTCCTGCCGTTCACGCACGTCGCGGCGGATCTCTTCACACGCCTCGTACCGGATCGGACGACGACCTCGACCGGTGCGATATACCTCAACCGGCAGACGATCGACACGCCGGCGGTCGCGCTCGGTCAGGCCCTCCGGGAGACGCTCCGCATGGGCGACATCGTCCTTCAGTCGCTGCGGGACTCGCTCATCGTGCTGGTGCGCGACGACGAGCGCCTCATGCGTCAGGTCATCGCGCGCGACGATGTGATCGACCAGCTCGAGGAGGACATCAAGCAGTTCCTCATCGGCGTCGGACAGCAGGAGCTCACCGAGGAGCAGGCAGAGCGGGAGACTGCCCTCATCTTCGTCATCGCCAACCTCGAGGAGATCGGCGACGTGATCGAGAAGAACCTCATGGAGCTCGCCGCCAAGAAGATCGCGGGGCACCACGTGTTCAGCCAGCAGGGGTGGTCCGAGATCCGGGAGCTGCACGAGAAGGTCGTGGAGAACCTTGAGCTCGCGATGTCCGCGCTCGCCTCGAACGACTCATCCATCGCCGAAAAGGTCATCCGTCACAAGAGCGTGGTGAACGTCCTTGAGCGTCAGCTGCGCCAGACGCACATCCGGCGTCTGCACGAAGGACTCCGCGAGACGATCGACACCTCGAGCATCCATCTCGACATGCTGGCGAATTTGAAGAGGACGAACTCGCTCGTCGCGGGCATCGCGTACGCCGTTCTCGGACGGCATGCGGTGAAGGGCGTCGAGGACTAAGACCGCGTGAGTGGCCGCGCGTTCGTCGGCACCTCCGGGTGGGCGTATACGTCCTGGCGACCGAAGTTCTATCCCGAAGGAACCAAGAGCGCCGCGTTCCTCCGCTACTACGCGACGCGGCTTGCGACGATCGAGATCAACTACACCTTCAATCACCTCCCGACCGAGAAGAACGTCGCCGAGTGGACGGGCGCGACTCCCGGGGATTTCGTCTTCGGGCTTAAGGCGTCGCAGCAGATTACCCACCGCAGGCAGCTGCGGGAGCCCGCCGAGACGCTGCCGATCTTTTTCGAGCGGGCGCGCCTGCTGGGCGACCGCCTCGGCTCGATCCTGTTCCAGACCCCGCCGTGGGTGAAACGCGACGACGACCGGCTCGCGATGTTCCTCGCCGCTCTGCCCCGCGACGTGCGCTCGGTCCTCGAGGTGCGCGACCCGTCCTGGTATGCGCCGGAGGTCTACGAGCTGCTGCGCACGGCGAACGTCGCCCTTGTGCACGCGGAGGGGGAGAAGTGGCCGTCGCCGGTCGAGACCCTCGGCGAGACCGCGGACTTCGCGTACGCACGTTTGCGCCATCCGAACGGGTATACGGACGGCGCAGTCGACGCTTGGGCCGAGCGGATGCGCACTCTCCTCGACGCGGGCAAAGACGTTTATGCCTACTTCCGTCACGACGAGGACGGCTCGAACGCCCTCTCCGCGGAGCGTCTCCGACGCGCGATCTCATAGCCGCCGCCGCGATCTTGGGCGGGCTGGTCTTCATGGCGTCGGCGCAGATCGCACAGCGGCGAGCGGTCTCGCGGCGGGGCGCGACGATCCGGACGGCGGGCGGCCTCGCGGCGCTCGCGCCGTATTTCTTCTGGGTGCCCTACCTCGTCATCGCGCTCCGGCCGGGCCCCGAGATAGAGGTGGCCGCGGTGCTCGCGTGGGTCGGGACCCTTCTCAGCGTTCTCGGCGTCGCCTTCTCGCTCTGGGCGATCGTCACCCTGGGCCGCCACTACGACCTCGTGCTCGAGGTCCATCAGGATCACGAGCTCGTCCGCCGCGGCCCCTACGCGCTGGTGCGCCACCCCGTGTACACCGGGCTCGCGCTGCACTTCGCGGGCTTGTGCCTCGCCACCGGCAACCTTCTCTTGATCGCTGGGACGCTGATCGTGTCATTCCCGGCCTTCTACCTGCGGGCACGCGCCGAGGAGACCCTGCTGCGGGAGCGATTTGGCGCGGAGTACGAGAAGTACGCCCGGGAGGTCCCGATGCTTGTGCCCTTGCCTTAGCCTTCCGCCCAGGGGAGCTAGTCGCGCCTAGGAGGGAAAGGTGAACTGGCTCGCAATACTCATTGCCGCGATAGCGAACATGGTCATCGGGTTTCTCTGGTACGGGACCTGGGCCTTCGGCAAGAGCTGGATGAAGCTCTCCGGTCACAACATGGGCGAGGGCATGCAGCCCGGCCCCCTGTACGCGATGACCGCCGTCGCCGCGGTCGTTCAGGCGATCACCATGGCCTGGCTCATCGGCCAGACCGGCGCCAACAGCGGCGCCGCCGGGGCGATCGTGGGCCTCTACGTCGGGATGGGCATCGTCGCAGCGGCGATGTTCGCCGAGGTGCTCTTCGCCGGGCGACACCCGCGTCTCTTCGCGATCATCGCCGGCTATTCGGTGCTCGCGCTCGTCGTCCAGGGGATGATCATCGGATTCCTCGGCGCATGAACAGCTAAGCCACTTTCGGGAACAGACGCGCTCCCACCGCGGAAGCGGCGATGGTGATCGCCGCCGCGGCGAGCACGGCGCTGAACTGACCTGACGATACGACGCCCGCAGCGAGGCCGAGGCCCATGACGACGAAGCTGAACTCGCCGATCTGGCCAAGGCCGACGCCGAGCTGCGCGCGCCGCGCCGGCACCGAGAACAGCGCGGCCATTGCCGCGATGGTCACGATCTTCAGCCCGACCAGCAGGAGCACGATCCCGAGCACCCCGAGCTCGCTAACAACGGTCGCGGGCTCGACCAGCGTGCCGATGGCCACGAAGAACATCACCGCGAATAGGTCGCGGAAGGGCAGCACCTCGCGTCGCGCCTCCTGGGCCTCCGGTCGTATGGAGAGGAGCAGCCCCGCGACGAACGCGGCCAACGCGGCGGGAACGCCGAATACGACCGCACCGACGCCGGCGGTCGTGAGCGCGACGGACACAGCCACGATGAGGAAGATGTCCGGTTGCTCGCGCACGCGGGCCAGCAGCCACGGCAGAACGAAGAGCTGTGCGGCCGCAGCGAAGCCGATGAAGGCGATCGCTTTCCCGAACGCGATCGCCGGAGCGTCGCCGCTCGGCGCTAGCAGCACCGCCAGGATCGTCGCCGCGACGAGTGTCACCGCATCTTGAAGGATTGCCCACACGACGAGTGCGCGATCAGTCACGGCATCGGTCGTCCGCCTGCGGCTGCGCGTGATATTGACGACCACGACCGAGCTTGACAACGCGATGGCCAGGCCGAGCGTCACGGCGCCTAGGACACCGACGCCGAGCGACACGAACGCGAACGCACCGACGACCGTGCCGATCGCGATCTGCAGCGGGACCGCCAGCAAGATGCCGCGAGGTTCGCGGCGCAGCGCCCGGAGATCGAGCTCGATGCCGACCTCAAACAGCAGCAGGACGACACCCACGTCGGCGAGGACCTGGATCTGCTCCCTGTCCGCGACGTATCCCGGCGTGAAGGGCCCCACCAGGAGCCCGACGATGAGATATCCGAGGACGGCGGGTAGGCCGAGACGGCGGCTCAGCGCGCCGGCGAGCGCCGCCGCGAGGAGCACGACGCCGATCTCGAGGACGGGAGCTGCTTCCGGCACGCTCGCAGGCTAGAGGACGGCTGGCTCGACGGCGCGCCGACGCGTGAGCGGAGCGGGAGTGCTAGCTGGAGGGCACGTGCCAGTCGAGCGGCAGGATGTGCATCCAGGTCTGCCCGGGCGAGAGATAGATCTTCTGGTTGTAGAAGTTCGTGAACACGAATGCGTCGTTGTTGGAGGCGCGCGACCAGGTCCCGTCCTGACGGCGGCCGTCGCGGAAGATGCTGGCCTTACCGGTGCCGGTGAGCCGCATGTCGAGGCTCGCCGCGCCGCCCGCGTCGTCGCGGACGTCGGTGGCCCAGATGTCGGTGTTGATGATCACGATGTTGCGCGCCGCGATCTCCTGGCCGTTCATACCGTCGACCTCACGCCGGTAATTCAGGGCGTTGCTCGCGCTCTGAAGGCGCGCGTAGGTGCGTGACGCCGCGTCGTACTCGTATCGAACGCGAGCGTCGAGGCGGTACGGGATGAGCAGCCGATCCGCTGCGACGCTCCCGGCGAATCCGCCCGCGGTCACCTCGTGTTGCGCAGATAGCAGGAAGTCCCAACGGGGCACGACCACCGGAGCGCCACCGCCGACCTCGTTCGTCGCGTCGCGCAGTCGCTGCGAGGAGGTGAAGAGGTTGTGCGGCGCCACCTTGCCGTCGACGTTCGTGCGGTAAAAGGCGTTGCCCTGACCAAGCTGCCCCGAAACGCCCACGTAAAACCCGGCTGCGATGTCCTCGCGCACGAGCCGCTCCATGAGCTGCGACGCGCCGGAGAAGATCAGCGAGCCGCGAACCATCGGCGTTGTGTAGCGGTCGGAGAATCTCACGCTGCGAACGGCGCCGATCGTGTCGGGATCCTGTGAGTGGAAGTACGCGGCGAGCCGCGTGATGAAGCCCTCGACGAGGAGCTCCATGACCATGTCCGCCTGACTGATCCCGTAATGCGGTCGCGCGTTCGGTGCGTTGTCGATCTTCACGGCGAGCGGTCGACGCAGCACGCTCGGACCGCCTGCGGTGATGGGCATCCCGTTCAGCGGCCAGCACCGAGTGCAGCCGACGATCTTCTGCACCTCGGCCGGTGGCGTGATCCAGGCGTCCGGCTTGAATGCGAATGTCGCGCCGCCCGTGTTGTCCAGCAGGCCGACGTGCGTCGTTCCGTCCTCGAATGCCGCGATAGTCGCGGCGTCGGCCTTGCCGTCCTTGTTCCAGTCACCGGCGACAAAGCCCGTCTCGCTCCACGACAACACGGACGGCTCGAACGGCGCGACACCACTGGCCTCGCGCACCACAAAGCGGGCGGCGGCCGGCATCAGCTGCAAGCGCGCCTTGCCGTCGGCACTGCCGTAGAGCGCGAGGATATCGGTCATGCGGTCGCCGTCGACATCAGCTGCCGCGAACTTCGCGCGTGTCACGTCGAACGTGCCGGGGGGCGACGTCCAAATCTCCGCGAAACCACCCTGCGGCGGGGTGGCCTGCGGGGCGGGGTCGAAGATCTGGACCTTGATCTGGTGGTTCGGATGCTGGTAGACCATCGCGATCTGCTCGACCCCGTCGGCGCGCGTGAAGTGACCGGTGAGGAAACGCGCCCTCGCCGGGTCGATCTGTCCGGGCGCGGAAGCGTAGGCCGGGCCATCACCGGCGTAGAACAGCCCTGACGCGGTGACGATGAGATAGAGGAACACGAGCTGCGAATTACCGAGCAGATAGGGGATGAGCAGTCCGGTCTTCGGCGTCGCGTCCCAGACACCCGCGAGCGGGGCATGCGCCTTGTTCCAGTCGAAGGTCGAGTGGCGCCACCACCCGGCGTTGCCGGTGTAGCCGAAGTTCGATCCCGTGGACAGCCACACGAGCAGCCGGACCGATAGGTTGCCGTCGTTGTAAAGGACGGCGATGTCCGTCTTGTTGTCCCCATTCAGATCGACGGCCACCGGCTTCATCTGAGAGAGATCGAACTGGTTCGCTCCTGCGAGGAACCACTGGGTGTGCGTGAACTTGCCGTCGGTTCCCTGGTCCAGGACGACGATACGGAGGCCCAGGTCGTCGTTCGGGTCGTAAATGGAGGCGATCTGCTGCGCGCCGTTACCTCGGAAGTCCCCGACGAGCGTGAAGCCGTTCGCCAGCGTCTGCGCGGCGGCGCGCCCGCCGCCTGGCTCCAATGCCGGAAGGACCGTGGTGAGGCACAGCACCAGGGTCAGAAAAAAGGCGAAGAGCCTCACAAGCGCCAGAACGTGTGATGCGACCGCTTTGTGACGGCCGCTTGCCTGTGCGCGCGGCCGCCACGTGTCAGCTGCGCAGTGCCTCCCTCACGAGTCGGGGGATCTCGCTCGGCGCGTTCGCGACGGGAATACCAGCCGCCTCGAACGCCTTTACCTTCGACTCGGCGGTGCCCTGATTGCCCGACACGATCGCGCCCGCGTGGCCCATCCGCTTCCCGGCAGGCGCGGAGCGCCCAGCGATGAACGCCACCGCCGGCTTCTTGCCGTTCGCGCGCATGTACTCGGCGGCGCTCTCCTCGGCGCTGCCGCCGATCTCGCCGACGATGACGATCACTTCCGTCGCCGAGTCCTCATTGAGGAGGCGAACCGCGTTCGGAGTGGGCAGCCCGATGACAGGATCGCCGCCGATCCCGAGACATGTCGATTGACCGAGACCCGCGCGGCTGAGCAGATCTGCGATCTCATAGGTGAGGGTGCCACTGCGTGAGACGAAGCCGACGGGACCCGGCTTGAAGTTCTCCGCGGGCATGATGCCGATCTTGCACTCGCCGGGGGTGATCGCGCCCGGGCAGTTCGGGCCGATGAGCGTGCTCGCTGAGCGATCAAGGACTGACGCGACCTTCAGCATGTCCTGCACCGGCGTGCCCTCGGTGATCGCGATGATGAGGCCGAGCTCGGCGTCGAGTGCTTCGAGCATCGCGTCCATCGCCCCCGACGCCGGCACGAAGATGATCGACGCGTTGGCGCCGGTCTCGGACTCCGCGCGCGACACCGTGTCGAAGATCGGGAACCCTTCCCGCGTCGTACCACCGGCGCCTGGCACGACGCCGCCGACGACCTTCGTGCCGTAATCGCGCATCCGCGTCGCGTGGAAGGTCCCCTCCCGCCCCATGCCCTGGACGAGGACGCGCGTGTCGCGACCGAGGAGAACGCTCATGTCGGCTTCGCCGCCATGAGCACCACACCTATTCCTCGCAGGGGCTCCGCCCCTGCAACCCCGCTCATGCGCTCACCGCGAGGGTGACCGCCTCGAGGGCGGCCTCGTCCATCGTCGCCTTCGACACGAGCTTCGCGCCCTCCAGCAGCTTTCGGCCGGCCTCGGCCTCTGTACCCGAAAGCCGGATGACCAGAGGAATGCTCGGCGGATGCGTCGTGATCACCGAGAGGATCCCCTTCGCCACTTCGTCACCGCGCGTGATACCGCCGAAGATGTTGATGAGGACGCTCTTCACCTTTGGGTTCGCGAGAACGATCTCGAGCGCCGAGCGCACGACCGACTCTTTCGCCCCGCCCCCGACGTCGAGGAAGTTCGCGGCATTGCCGCCGGCGTTCCGGACCGCGTCGAGCGTCGCCATTACCAGACCGGCACCGTTGCCGATGATCCCGACGTCACCGTCGAGCTGCACGTAGCTGAAGCCGAGCGCGCGGGCCCGCTCCTCGACCTCCTCGTCGGGCGAGATCTCCTTCCAGTCGCGCAGCTCGGTCTGGCGGAACAGCGCGTTGTCGTCCATTTCCAGCTTTGCATCGCCCGCGAGCACGGAGCCGTCCGTCTGTACGAACAGCGGATTGATCTCGACCAGCATCGCGTCGGTCCGCGCGTAGACGCCGTACAGGCGGCTCGCGATGTCCGCGACCGCGTTCCGCTGCGCCGCAGGCACGTCGGCATCGAAGCAGAGCGCGCGCGCCTGATAGGGAAGGAGACCGACGAGTGGATCGGGCCATCCGCGCGCGATGCGTTCCGGCGTCTCCTCGGCGACAGTCTCGATGTCGATACCGCCGACCGTCGAGAGCATCACTACCGGGCGCCGCCGATCGCGATCGAGAGTGATGCCCAGGTAGAGCTCGCTCGCGATCTGAGCTCCGCGCTCAACGAGCACCTTGCGCACGCGCAGCCCCTTGATCTGCATGTGGAGGATCGTCGAGGCGTGCTCGCGCGCTTCCGCCGGCGTCTTCGCGACCTTGATGCCTCCGGCCTTCCCGCGTCCGCCTACGTGCACCTGCGCTTTGACGACCACAGTGCCGCCGAGGGCGCGCGCCGCCGCCTCGGCCTCCTCGTGCGTCGTCGCGAGACGACCATCGGGGATGGGGATGCCGGCGCGCGCGAGCAGCTGCTTCGCCTGGTATTCGTGGAGCTTCACCGGTGTGCCGAGGATATCGTCGCGCTTCGTGAGACGCGTTTCGGTGGTGGGAACGACCGGCAGCGGGAAGACGACCCTGGCGCGCGCGCTCGCGGCAGTGCTCGAATGCACTCATGTCGAGCTTGACGCGTTGTTCTGGGGGCCCGGGTGGTCGATGGCGGAGCTGCCCGTCTTCCGGTCGCGCGTGGCCTCGGTCGTGGCCACAGACGGATGGGTCGTCGATGGTGGCTACTCAGACGTGCGCGATCTCGTTTGGGCCCGTGCGGACACGGTCGTCTGGCTCGACTATCCGCTGGCTGTAACGCTTTCGCGACTCCTGCGCAGGATCGCTGCGCGGATCCGGGACGGCACCGAACTCTGGCCGGGGACCGGCAACAGAGAAACGATCCGTAACCAGGTCTTCTCGCGCGATCCCCTCGTCTGGTTCGCGATCCGCACCCATCGCGGCCGACGCCGTCGGATCGCGGCGATGCTCGCGCGGTCCGAGTACGCGCATCTCCAGGTGCATCGCTTCGCCCGCCCAGACGACGCGGAGCTTTGGCTCGAGGCGCAACGCAAGCTGACCGGCACGCGTATATAGCTGTGATGGCGACCCTCACCGCCGCGCGTCCAACGGCCGTGCCGCGTTCTGAGGAACTCGGCATCAGGTTCGACTGGCTGGTGCTCGCCGCCAGCGCGTGGCTGCTCGGCGGTCTGTATTGGGACGGTTGGGCGCACGGCTATGGGCTCCCGGACTCGTTCTGGACGATCTGGCACGCCGCCTTCTACTCCGGGTACGCGGCAGTCGCGTCCGTTCTCCTCGGTGCTGTCGCTCGCGCTCGTCCCGCGGCGCCGTCGTGGCGCTCCGCGATCCCGGCCGGGTACGAGTACGCGCTGGCCGGAGTCTTCGTATTCGGCTTTGGTGGCGCCTTCGACATGATCTGGCACACGCTCCTCGGTATCGAGCTCGGAACGGATGCGCTGCTCAGCCCGAGCCACCTCGTCTTGGGCATCGGCATCGCGCTCATCGTGAGCGGTCCGCTGCTCGCCGCGTGGCGTCGCGGCGCGTCCGGCGGTCTGGCCGCGCAGGTGCCGGCCGTGCTCGCGCTCACGGCGCTCCTCTCGGTGTTCACCTTCTTCTCGCTCTTCGCCGGACCGTATTCGGGCGTGCTCGGTTCCGGGGCGCGGCCATCGAGCACGATCCTGGTGCGCACGCTCCTCGGCATGTACCTGTTCAGCGGGCTCGTCGTCGGTCTCGCGCTCGTCGCCCTCCGCCGCGGAACGCTGCCGGTCGGCTCGCTGACCGTCCTGCTCGGCGTGAACGCTGTGGCGATGATCCTCATGCAAGGTCACGCGCCGTTCGAGATCCAGGCGGCCTTCTCGCTCGTCGCGATCGCCGCGGGCGCGATCGGCGACCTACTGCTCTGGCGCCTCCGCCCATCGGACTCGCGGCGCCTCCAGCTCCACGCCTTCGCGTTCCTGCTTCCTGTCGTCTACTTCACGCTGTATCTCGGCGTCGTCATCACGACGGTCGGGAGCGGGTGGACCGTGCATGCGCTCAGCGGGATGGTCGTGCTGTCCGGCGTCATCGGGCTGCTGCTCAGCTTCGTCTTTGTGGGAGCGCGCGCGCCGAGTAGTTAGTCGGTCACATCCGCGGCCACAGCGAGAATGCCCTTGCGCGTCAGCGCGAGGCGCACCCCGTGCTCGACGTCGGCCGGGACGCGTCCGCCGAGCGACTTGAGCAGATCGTCGGGCACCGCGCCGCCCTCTGACGACAGCATGTCGGCGGCGTTGCGCCGCAGGTCCGGGTCGGGCGACGTCAGGTTGTCGGCGATCCGACGGCCGAACAGGCGGCGGGTATGCCACGCGTTGTACACGTAGACGAGAGAGAGGCCTGTGCCGGTGGCAAGCAGCGTCTGCACGTCGGAGTAGCGCAGACCAACGATCAGCGCGACGGCGGCGGCCATGTTGCCGAACGCGTTGACGCCACCCGAAAGGAAGGCACGCGCACGCGGGCGGATCGCTGCGGACACCTGGCTGTAGACCAGCTCGCTCGCTGGGCGGTGGATCGCCGGTATCCAGATCCGCTCGCCCAGCTGGAGCGCGACACCGGTGACGAGATTCAGGTTCCACCACGCAGCGGCCGCGTACGTCCCGAGGAACCACAGCGGCAGCACGAAGAGCATCCAAGCGATGCCGATGCGTCTAAGAAGTCCGCTGGTGATGAAGCTCTGGATCGCGAGCGCGACCAGTGACGAGCTCGTGTACACGGAGGCGTACAGCTGGCTGAAGAGGTCTTCGCTCCCTGTGCCGCTGCCGCTGGACGACTGGTCCAGCCCCAGCAGATAAAGGAAGTTCGCGAACTGCATGAGGAAGTACCAGAAGAAGACACCGACGCCGAAGGTGCGCAGCAGCCCGTCCGATGTGACCGCGCGATAACCATCCGTCGTTTCGCGGATCGTCGCCTTGACGCCCTGCGGCCGGTGCTTGTCCTTGACCTCGCCCGAGCGGCCCTCTGGGAGTCCGCGGTACAGCACGAGCGCGACAAAGCACACGATGAAGCCCACCGCCTGCGCGCCGATGAAATTCTCCGCGTGGATGATCGGTGCGATGGCGGCGCCGACGACGCCGCCAAGGATCTTCCCGACGAGCACCGACCCCGCGAAGAAGGGGAACAGCCGCTTCGACTGCTCCGCGTCGTAGAGGTTGCCGGCATAGACCCAGAAGAGGATGTAGATCGTCTCCTTGACGCCGTGGGCGAACACGTAGGAGATCGGCTGGACCACGCTTCCGATCGCGTTGTAGGTGATCGCGTATTGGATCCCGACC
>JANMSU010000327.1:0-1564 GCA_031389835.1 Chloroflexota bacterium | reverse complement strand
TGGTCTCCTGGAACGATGCCGCCGCGAGGAACGAGCTCGTCGAGAGCGATGCCTTGGTCACGCCGAGCAGCACGGTCTGCGCCGTGGCCGGCTCGCCGCCCGCGGCGATGGTGCGCGCATTGATGTCCTCGAACTCGAAGCGGTCGAATAGCTCCATCGGGAGCAGCTCGGTGTCCCCCGCCTCTTCGATGCGCACCTTGCGGAGCATCTGGCGGACGATGATCTCGATGTGCTTGTCGTTGATGGTCACACCCTGACTGCGATAAACGCGCTGGACCTCGTTGACCATGTACTTGTGCACGGCCTCGCGGCCTGAGATCCGCAGGATGTCCTGCGGGTTCGCTGATCCTTCGGTGAGGAAGTCACCGGCGGAGACCTTCTGTCCGTTCTCCACGTTCAGCCGAGCGTTGTGCTCGACCTCGTACGTGCGCTCCTCGACTTCCTTCATCGCGATGGTGAGCTTGCCGTTCGAGGCGACCTTCAGTGCGCCCGAAACGGGGGCCGGCATGTCGGTCTTGCCCTTCGTGCGGCGCTCCGGCTTCGCGATGGGCTGCCCGGCTGCGACCTCGTCGCCGTCGGCGATCGCAAGAACGTATCCGGGCGGGACGCTGATCGGGACGATGTAATCCTGTGAGTTGCGCACCAGGATCTTCCGCGAGCCATCCGGATCACGGACGATCTCCGCGATGCCATCGATCTCGCAGATGATCGCCATGCCCTTAGGCACGCGCGCTTCGAAGATCTCCTCGACACGCGGTAGACCCATGGTGATGTCCTTGCCGACGGCGGCGACACCACCGGTGTGGAACGTGCGCATCGTGAGCTGCGTGCCCGGCTCGCCGATGGATTGGGCGGCGATGATGCCCACCGCCTCGCCGGCGTCCACGAGCTTGCCGCTCGCGAGATTGCGGCCGTAGCAGGCGCGGCAGAT
The DNA here is from genome assembly GCA_031389835.1 of Chloroflexota bacterium. Taxonomy (GTDB): domain Bacteria; phylum Chloroflexota; class Limnocylindria; order P2-11E; family P2-11E; genus CF-39. Next base: position 633 of record JANMSU010000327.1, on the reverse strand, counting down.
GCCGTGCTTCGCGTGACAACCGAGCGGCGAGCGCAAGCGCACCCGCTTCACGCCAGCGTCGGCGATGACCTTCGCGAGGACATGGTCGACGTCGTCGCCACGCTTCGCGATGATCGCGCCGGTCTTCGGATGGACTACCTCCTGCGCGAGCAGGCGGCCGAACATGCGGTCCTGGAACGGCTCGACGATGCCGTGCTCGTCGGCGCTGGCGAAGATGCCGTCCTCGTCGCCACAGTCCTCGATGCGGACGATGACGTCCTGCGCCACGTCCACGAGGCGGCGGGTCAGGTAGCCGGAGTCGGCGGTGCGGATGGCCGTGTCGGCGAGACCCTTACGGCCACCGTGCGTGGAGATGAAGTACTCGAGGACCGTGAGGCCCTCGCGGAAGTTCGAACGGATCGGCAGGTCGATGATCCGGCCCTGTGGGTCGGCGATGAGACCGCGCATGCCGCCGATCTGACCCATCTGCTGCGTGTTACCGCGGGCGCCGGAGGTGGCCATCATGTAGACGGACCCGCGGCGGTCGAGCGCGTCCATCATCGAGTGGATGACGGTGCTCGTCGCGTCGGTCCAGATCTTCACCGTCTTCTCGTAGCGCTCCTGCTCGCTGATGAGGCCGCGCTGGAACTGGCG
>JANMSU010000321.1:0-2015 GCA_031389835.1 Chloroflexota bacterium | reverse complement strand
ACCCGGAGTTCCGCGTGGCGGGGGAGTACGTGAACCATCCGGACCACATCGCCGCGGGCGAGGTCGCGCTCCGCACGATCAACCCCGACGCGTCCACCCGGCAGATGTTCCCCGAGCTCTGGCGCGACGAGAAGCTGGAGCCGCATAAGCCAAAGGCGCTCTTCCTCGAGACGTTCGGGGATGGGGGGACCGTCGTCGACATCAGCGGCACGATGGAGACGAAGATCAAGGCGCTGCTGTTGCATCGTTCGCAGCTAGGTCCTGAAGCGGAAGGGTTCGTGCGCGACTGGAACAAGCGGACGGGCAGATCCGCTGGCTACAGGTACGGCGAGTCGTTCAAGGTGATCCTGCTCGAGCGCGCGCCTGCCGCCGAGACGAGGCCACGCCGCCGCGCTCGTTCGGCAGTCGCGGCGTCCAAAGGTGGTGCCCGAGCGCGACGTTCCGCCCCGCGAACGTCACGCCCTCGCGCTGGAGCCGCGCGCGCTGCGAAACGAAGTGGGGGGCGAGCCCGCCGCTCGCGTTAACGACGCGGTGACACGGCACGGTCGGGTCGTCGCAGTGATGCAGCGCCAATCCGGCGAAACGCGCGGCACGCGCGTACCCGGCGACCATCGCGACCATCCCGTACGTCGCCACACGGCCGCGCGGGATCCGGCGCACGACGTCGTATATGCGCTCGTACCTCTGGTTGCTCATTCCGCTGACAAGGATGCGCGCGCCTAGCGGACCGGCAACCTCCGCGCCGCGACGGAGGGTGCGGCCTCGTCCTCGGGCTCGGGCCGCTGCGTGGCACCGATGACGACGCCGCAGGCGAGCGCGAAAGCCAGACCGACGAAAGCGGAGACCGCGAGGACGTTCTCGGCCGGTCGGCCGGCCGCGTTCTCGAGCGGACTCCAGGTCATGAAGAGCAGGAACAGGATGATCGCGCCCGAAGCGACGCCGACCGCGTGAGCGGCCACGTAGAGAGAGAACCAGCGCTTCGGACGGCGGAGCAGCGTGTCGAAGAACGTGCGAAGCAAGCGCGTCACGGACCAGACCGTGAGGGCGGCGACGGTCCAGGCGATGACCGTCGCGAGTGCGGCGACATCCGCGCCAACAAGCCGCGACACGAACGCGGCGGCCTGCGAGACGAGCAGCTCCGGGCTCATCACCTCACTGAATGTGGTCCCGCGGCCCTGGAGCACACCGATGATCGCGCTCTTCGTCTCGATCGCGCGCAATGGGCTGAAAAGTGTCTCCTGCTTCAGCGTGAAGCCGGTCTGCACGAACGGACCGAACGACTGCTCGCCGGCCGCGATCGCGAAGATGACCGTGATGATCGCGCCCCACGCCGCCGTGATCACGCCCATGAGGCCGTCGACTGCCGCGGCGGTGAGGATCAGAGCCGGGGCGAGGCCGAGCGGCGCGGCGACGGGCATCGCCAGCGCCATCATCGCCTGTTCGCTCCTCACGTTGCGCAGCCAGACCCACACGCCCATCAGCGCGAAGAGCACGGCCAGCACCGGCACGAAAAGGAAGATGAGGGCGGTCATCAGGATCCACGCGATCGCGAGCGCGACGCCGAGCTGCCCAGCGACGGCGACGACCGCGACGAGGCCCGCGGCCGCCAGCGAGGCGATGAGTCCGAAGCTCGCTAGCAGCATCAATGCGAAGACCGGCAACGCCGCGAACAGCGCGAAGAATGCCCGCCGTATCGGCTGGCCGTAATTCGAGAGGAGCGCGACGACCGGACTCTGATCGACGGTCGGCATGAAGTCGGTCATCGGTTCGGTCATGACCGCGGTCACACGAGTGGTCGCGAGCTCCTTGTCGATGTTCTGGATCGCAGCCAGCGCGTTTCCCAGGTCACTTGGCTTCTGATAGCGCAGCTTGGGTTGTTTCGCGAGCGCCTTGAGCACGATCGTGTCGAGCTCCTGCGGTAGCGAGGGGCGGAGGTGGCTTGGCGGCACCGGCATGCGCACGACGTGGTCGCGCATGAGCACCCCGGCGCTCGTGCTCGTGAACGGCGGTTTGCC
>JANMSU010000295.1:0-1623 GCA_031389835.1 Chloroflexota bacterium | reverse complement strand
CCTTGATCCGACGCCGATACCGCGCCGAGCCATGCGCGAAATCCGCTGATCTCGGGTCCGTATGCGACGACCTCGTCGAGCTCGACCTCGATCGGGTCGCCGGCGGGAAAGCGAAGCCGAGCTCGCGTCACACGATGAACGCTAGAGCGTGCGACACTTTGAAGTCTCTTGAGCACTCCCGAGGCCTACGGGGCTGAGCCCATGAACGCCCCGCCGGTGAACGACGCCCCGTTCTCGTGGCGCGCCATCCTCGAGATCGTCCAGGCCCTCGCCCTCGCGGTCATCATCTCGGTCGTCCTGAACCTGTTCGTCGTCCAGGTCACGGAGGTGCGCCAGCGCAGCATGGAACCAACGCTGCTTCAGAACGATCGCGTACTCGTCAGCAAGGTCGACTACCGCTTCGTCACGCCGCAGCCCGGCGACATCGTCGTGTTCAACCCGACGATCGAGACGCAGATCCCGTACGTCAAGCGCATCGTCGCGGTCGCCGGCGAGACCGTCGAGCTGCGCGACGGGAACCTTTGGGTCAACGGAAAGCTGCGCTTCTTCCCGCAGACAAGGGGCACCACGATGCCTCAGATCCCAGACATCAAGTACCCCTACAAGGTGCCCGACGGGCACTTCTTCGCGCTCGGCGACAACCGTCAGTCTTCCCAGGACTCGCGGACGTTCGCCGCCCAGCCCTACAACCGCATCATCGGCAAGGTGATCCTGCGGTTCTGGCCGCCGGACCGGCTCATGTTCTTCGACTGGTGAGCTAGCCGATCGGGCTCCCGAGCTCAGCGTCGGCATCGGGCTTCAGCAGCACGACACGTCCATCCGCTTCGACCGCGCCCAGTGTCAGCACCTCCGACTCGAACGTCGCTATCCGCCGCGGCGGGAAGTTCGTGACGCACACGACGAGCCTTCCGACGAGATCGTCCTTTTCGTACCACTGGCGGACCGCGACGGACGACCGACGGGTGCCATACGCGCCGAAATCGATGGTCAGCTTGTAGCTCGGGTTACGCGCTTCCGGGAAGTCGTCGGCAGCGAGGATGCGCCCCACGCGCATTTCGATCTTCTGGAAGTCGTCCATGGTCGCCACGTCCGTATCATCGGACGTGTGAGCGATGTGTTCCACCGAGCCATCGACTGGGAGATCGTCGCCCCGACGCGGGTGCTCCGGGTGACGTGGGACGACGGCAATGTGAGCGAGTACGCGTGGGAGCCCCTGCGCCGCGCCTGCATGTGCGCGTACTGTCATGGAGAAGGCTCGTACCAGGGCGAGGTGAACGAGGACACGCGCTTCACGGAGGAGCAGACCACCTTGAAGGAAGTCTTCCCCGTGGGCCGTTACGGTCTGACGCCGTCGTGGGGCGACGGGCACGACACGGGGATCTACACGTTCAAGATGCTGCGGCGCGCCTCGGGCCTGGAATGAGCGAGATGGAGCAGACACTGTGAAGTTCTTCACAAAAAGGGCAGAGCTCCCGGCCGAGATCTCGGCGCGCGTCCCGCCCGGCCAGTACCTCACGGAGAAATGGCCGGTGCTGCACTACGGACCCGTGCCGCCATTCAATCCGAAGACCTGGGACTTCCGCGTGTTCGGTAACGTCGAGAACGAGATCAAGCTCAACTGGG
>JANMSU010000248.1:0-2625 GCA_031389835.1 Chloroflexota bacterium | reverse complement strand
TGAATGATCGGATCGTGATGGACCTCTGGGCGGCGAACACCGCGCAGCTTCGATCCGTGGGGGTGACGCGGATCGAGATGTCCGGCGTCTGCACGCTGTCCGGCGGCGCCGACGTCTGGTCGTTCCGCGGTCGCGAAACGGACGGCATGTACGGCACGCAGCTCGGGTTCATCGGGAGGACCGCGTGACGCTCCTCTTTAACCCGGAGGTGACGCGCGAGGACTTCCGTGGCCAGCGCGTGACGATCGTCGGGCTCGGGAAGGGACGGACGGCCTCCGGCCTCGCGCGCTTCCTCGTGTCGTCGGGTGCGAGCGTCACGATCACCGACGCGCTCCCACGCGAGCGGCTCGGGGAGGGGATCGCGCGCCTCGGCGATACGCCGGTCCAGCTCGTGCTCGGACCGTCGAGCGACGACGCGGCCCTGGCCGACCCCAACTACGTGTTCGTGATCAATGGCGTGCGTCCCCGCTCGGCGACCATCCTCCGCGCACTGCAGCGGCACATACCCGTGCTCACCGAGATCGGCCTCTTCTTCCGGCTATGCCCCGCCACGATCGTCGGGGTCACGGGAACGAAGGGAAAGACCACGACGACCACGATGATCGGACGCATCCTGACCCGTGGTCACCGACGCGTGGTCGTCGGCGGCAACATCGGCCGAGCCATCATCCAGGAGCTCGACACCCTGACCAAAGACGACATCGTGGTGCTCGAGCTCTCCTCATTTCAGCTCGAGACGCTCGCGCGAAGTCCCCACGTTGCGGTCGTCACGAACATCGGAGAGGATCACCTGGACCATCACGGGACGCGTGAGAGCTACATCGCGGCCAAGCGCAACATCGTCGCGTGGCAGGGCGCCCACGATGTCGCCGTACTCAACCTCGATGACCCCGCGACGCTCGCGATCCACACCGGCGTGCCCTCTCTGCTGCGCGGCTTCTCGCTGACCTTGCAGCCGCGCCAAGGCGGCTTTCTCGACGCCGACGGACGCCTGGTCCTGACCGATGGGGATCGGCGCACGCCGATCCTTGCGGCGAGCGAGCTGCGCGTGCCCGGTCGACACAACGTGGCGAATGCGCTCGCGGCCGCGATCGTCGGCGGCGTTTTCGACATCGCGCCCGAGGTGATCGGCGAGGAGCTGCGGTCGTTCGAGGGCGTGTCGCGTCGCCTCGAGACTGTCGCTGAGAAGGACGGCGTTCTCTGGGTGAACGACTCGGCGTCCACGACACCCGACGCGGCGATCAAGGCGCTTGACGCATTCGATCGCAAGGCGGTCGTCATCCTCGGCGGCGTTGGCAAGAACGCGGACTTCGGAGAGCTCGCGCGCGTCGTCGTGAAGCGCGCTCGCGCGGCGGCGCTCATCGGAAAGGCAGCCGATGAGATCGCTGCCGCTCTCGATGCCGCGGGGGCCGGACGCGCCGGCGTCACCGTCGAGCGCGCGAACACACTGGAGGACGCCGTGGCCGCGGCGCGGAGGCTCGCTCAGTCAGGCGACGTCGTGCTGCTGTCGCCAGCGTGCGCTTCGTTCGACATGTTCTCGTCCGCCGACGAGCGTGGCGACCGTTTCACCGCGCTGGTCCGCGCGTTCACGGAACCGGAGCCATCGTGAGACTGCTGCCGAGCCTGCCGCGCCGGACGTCCTACGACCTCGTCCTGGTCGTCGTCGTCCTCGCCCTGACGCTCGTCGGGATCGCGATGGTCTACAGCGCGAGCGGGATCAAGGCGCTCGACGCGCTCGACGATCCTCGTTACTTCCTCGGCTGGCAGTCCGTCTGGGCCGCGATCGGTCTGGTAGGCATGCTCGCGGCGAGCCGCATCGACTATCACCGCTACCGCGTGCTCGCACTGCCCCTGCTCGTCGTCGCGATCGTGCTCCTCGTCGTGGTCCTCATCCCGGGTATCGGGACGAATGTGAACGGCGCCTCGCGCTGGCTTCGTATTGGCTCGGTGGGTTTCCAACCGGCCGAGTTCGCGAAGCTCGCGCTGATCCTCTATCTCGCGTTCTGGCTCGGCGCGCGTCGGGATCGGATCGCGAGCAGCGGCACGGCGCTCGGCTTTGTCGTCTTCACCGGGCTGATCGTCGGCCTCGTCTTCGCGGAGCCGGACCTCGGCACCTCGATCGTTATCGGTGTGGTCTCGCTCAGCATGTATTTCGCCGCCGGCGCGCGCCTCTGGATGTTCGCGGCGCTCGCGGGGCTTTCGGGCGTGCTGGCCTTCGCTGGAGCGCTGGCGCACCCGGAGCGGGTCGAGCGACTTCTCACCTTCATCGACCCCTGGAAAGACCCGCGCGACGCGGGCTACCAGGCGATCCAGGCCCTCTACGGGCTGGCGCTTGGTGGACTTTCCGGTGAGGGACTCGGCGCGGGCCGGGAGAAGTTCGGCTTCCTACCGTTCCCGTACACCGACTCGATCTTCGCGATCCTCGGCGACGAGCTGGGGATGATCGGCACGCTCTCCGTGATCATGCTGTTCCTCGTTCTCGCGTATCGAGGCGTGCGTCTCGCGCTGCGCGCACCTGACGCGACGGGTGCGCTCATCGCGACCGGCATCACGACCTGGCTGGTCTTCCAGGCGTGGGTGAACATGGCCGTCGTCGCGAGCCTCATTCCCATGACCGGCATCACG
>JANMSU010000233.1:0-3715 GCA_031389835.1 Chloroflexota bacterium | reverse complement strand
CGCTCGGGCCCGTGCCCGCCGCACTCCGCGTCCTCCGCGCGCGCGTGCCGGATCTGGTGCTGATCGCCGACGTCTGCCTCTGCGAATACACAGTGCACGGCCACTGCGGCGTGCTGCGCGGCGACGCGATCGACAACGATGCGACGCTGCCGGTGCTCGCCGACGCGGCTGTCGAGTACGCCCGGGCCGGTGCGGACATCGTCGCGCCGTCCGACATGATGGACGGCCGCGTCGCCGCGATCCGCGCCGCGCTCGATCGGGCCGCGTTCGCGGAGACCGCGATCCTGTCGTACGCCGCGAAGTTCGCCAGCGCGTACTACGGTCCCTTCCGCGAGGCTGCGGACTGCGCTCCGTCGTTCGGCGACCGCACCGCGTACCAGATGGACCCGCCGAACGCGCGCGAGGCGCTCGCGGAGATGTCGTCCGATCTGGACGAGGGAGCGGACGCGCTGATGGTGAAGCCAGCCGGTCCCTACCTCGACGTACTCGCGCTAGCCCGCCAGCGCTTCGACGTACCACTCGCGGCGTACCAGGTGAGCGGTGAGTACGCAGCGCTGCACGCCGCCGCCGATCGCGGCTGGCTCGATCTGCGGCGCGCAGCGCTCGAGTCGCTCACCGGGATCGCACGTGCGGGCGCCGACGTGATCGTGACGTACTTTGCCCTCGAGGCGGCGTCGTGGCTGTCCGAACGATGACGCTCACCACGTCGAACGCGCGCCTGCGCGAGCGGGCCGAGCAGCTCATGCCCGGCGGCGTGTCAAGCCCGGTGCGCGCGTTCCGCGCCGTCGGCGGCGAGCCGCCGTTCATCGTCTCCGGACAGGGCGCGCGCGTCCGGGACGCGGACGGCCGCGAGTACATCGACCTCATCTGCTCGTGGGGGCCGCTCATCGCGGGGCACGCGCATCCTGCTGTAGTCACCGCGATCGCCGCGCAGGCCGCGCGCGGTACTTCGTACGGCATGCCGACGCCCGGCGAGGTCGAGCTCGCGGAGCTCATCGCCGCGGCGGTACCGAGCATCGAGATGGTCCGGTTCGTCTCCTCTGGAACGGAGGCCGCGATGAGCGCGCTGCGTTTGGCGCGTGCGGCGACCGGACGCGACGCGGTCCTGAAGTTCGCGGGCTGCTATCACGGGCACGCCGACGCGCTGCTCGCGAAGGCGGGCTCCGGCGTCACGACGCTCGGCTTGCCCGACTCCGCCGGCGTGCCCGCGGCCACCGCGGCAGCGACGCTGACCGTCGGGTACAACGACCTTGACGCGGTCGAACAGGTCGCGGACGCGACACCGCTCGCGGCGATCATCGTCGAGCCGTACGCGGGGAACATGGGCTGCGTCCCACCGCGGCCGGGATTTCTGGAGGGGCTGCGGCGCGTCGCCGACCGCACCGGCGCGCTGCTCGTCTTCGACGAGGTGATCACCGGCTTCCGCGTGGGCCCCGGCGGCGCTCAGCAACGCACCGGCGTGCGGCCGGACCTGACCTGTCTCGGGAAGGTCATCGGCGGCGGGCTGCCGGTCGGCGCGTACGGCGGACCGCGCGCGCTGATGCGGCACGTCGCTCCGCTCGGGCCGATGTACCAGGCCGGCACGCTGTCGGGCAATCCACTGGCGATGGCTGCCGGCATCGCGACGCTGCGTCTCCTCGACGACGCGGCATTCGACCGGCTCGAAGCTCTCAGCGCACGTCTGGAGCGAGGCCTTGCGGCAGCCGCGCGGCAGTCGGGGATCGTCGCGCGCGTTCAGCGCGTCGCGTCGCTGCTGACCCTCTTCTTCACGGACCGCGAAGTGTGGAACGAGGACGACGCGAAGACGAGCGATCGGGAGCGCTTCGCCGCGTTCCACCGCGGCATGCTGAGCCGCGGCGTGCTGCTGCCGCCGTCGCAGTTCGAGTGCCTGTTCTTGTCGCTCGCGCACGACGAAGACACCGTCGACGCGGTCGCCGCCGCCGCGGTCGCCGCACTGGAGGAGATCTCATGAACGAGCTCTACCGCTACCTCACGCTCGCCGTGTCGCCGGAGTGGCGCCGGCTCGATGAGCGTGAACGCGCCGCGCAGAAGCAGGAGTTCGTCACAGCGGCGGCGAACGATGCGGTCCGCGTGCACGCGTACTCGCTTGTCGGCACTCGCGCCGATGCGGATCTGCTGCTCTGGTGCGTCGGCGATGACCTCGACGTCCTCCGCGACCTCGAGCAGCGGCTCGCCGCGACCGCTCTCTGGTCGCACAGCACGCGGCCGTACGCGTACCTCGCCGCGCGGCGACGCTCGCAGTACCTCGCCGGCCACGAGCACACGGGGAGCGAGCACGCGCGTGGCACCGCAGGTCCGGTGGGTGACATGCCGTACGTCGTGGTGTATCCGATGACGAAGAAGCGCGCGTGGTACGCGCTTCCGCACGAAGAACGGACGCGGATCATGGGTGCGCACTTCGCGGCCGGCCATAAGTACCCCGACATCCGTATCCATACCGGATACAGCTTCGGCATCGATGACCAGGAATTCGTCGTCTCCTTCGAGGTCCCGGATGTGCGGCGCTTCCTCTCGCTTGTCGCGGACCTGCGCGAGACGGAATCTTCGGCGTACACCGAGCGTGAGACCCCGATCTTCGTCGGCGCGGCGATGCCGCTCGAGCGCGCGCTCGACACGATAGACGGCGCCGCCGTGCGCGAGCCCGTCTCGTGAGCGCGCCGCTCCTCGTCCGCGCGCTGCGACGCGAGCGCGTCGAGCGCACGCCGGTCTGGTACATGCGGCAGGCGGGCCGCTGCCTCGCCGAGTACCGCGCCCTGCGCGAGAAGCACGGCATCCTCGAGATCGCGCGCCAGCCCGAGCTCTGCGCTCGTGTGACACGCATGCCGGTCGATCGCCTCGGCGTCGACGCCGCCGTGCTTTACGCCGACATCATGCTGCCCCTCGACGGCATGGGCGTGCCGTTCCACATCCAGCCCGACCTCGGTCCGATCGTCGAGCGCCCGGTCCGCTCGGCCGCCGACGTCGCCGCGCTTCGCGTCGTCGATGCGGAGGAGGCGACGCCGTATCTCTTCGAGACCATCCGCGCGCTGCGCCGAGACATGCCACCAGAGATCGCGCTCATCGGCTTCGCCGGCGCGCCGTTCACGCTCGCGTCGTACCTCATCGAAGGCCGTCCCTCACGTGACTACGCGCGCACGAAAGCGATGCTCCTTGGCGAGCCCGCGCTCTGGGAAAGACTGATGAACACGGTCTCCGAGGTCCTCATCCGCTATCTGCGTGCGCAGATCGTGGCGGGCGTCGACGTCGTGCAGCTGTTCGATTCCTGGGCCGGCGCGCTCGCGCCGCAGGACTACGAGAACGCGGTGCTCCCGTACACGAGGCGTATCTTCGCGGCGCTCGGAGGGACTGTGCCGCGCATCCACTTCGCGACTGGCAACCCGGCGCTGCTCGAGCTCATCGCATCAGCCGAGTGCGAGGCGGTGAGCGTCGACTGGCGCCTGCCGCTCGACGAGGCGTGGGAGCGCATCGGATACGACCACGCGATCCAGGGGAATCTCGATCCCGCCGTATGCCTGGCGCCGTGGGACGTCGTCGAAGCGCGCGCTACCGAGGTGCTGCGGCGCGCCGCGGGAAGGCTGGGCCACGTGTTCAACCTCGGCCATGGCGTGCTTCCCGACACGGATGCCGACACGCTCGCGCGGCTCAGCCTGCTCGTGAAGGAGCGGACGTCGGCGGTGGCCGCGTGACGACCGGC
>JANMSU010000222.1:0-15239 GCA_031389835.1 Chloroflexota bacterium | reverse complement strand
TCTCCGGCGGTCCAGATGAACTCTTGGCCACAGTCGCGACAGGTCAGGGTCTTGTCTGCGAAAGACACTCAGGTCTCCTCTCGTTCTTGCCTCTGCGCTTCGAGGATCGGGGCGAGTCTCTACGTGAGGATGACCTGCACGCGACCTACTACGTTCCGGGCCCTTGTCCGCCAGCGGCGCTCCGCCTTGCGGAGCCTCATAAGTGTAGCCCCGTCGGCTTGTGCAGCATGACCAACGTGCGCGGACCCCGTTGACGGGGGTCGGTGGCGGTGCCTAGCGTCACCTCCGATGGCTTCCCAGCTTCTCCCGATCATCCTTCCGGCCCCGATCCCGGGGCCCACTTCGCGTTGGGGAGGCTGAGCCGCACCTAGCAACCGCACCCAGGCACCGCAAACGGCCTCCCAGAACGGGAGGCCTTTCTGTTGTCAGGACACAGAAGGAGTGAGATGGCGACACAGCTGGCGACCGGCGACCGGGACCGACTGAACGAGGTCTACGGCTCGTTCATCGACGAGACGATCGGCATCGTCATGCGACAGACGCGCGACACGGTCTCGTTCGCGGTGGGCTCCCCGGCCCGTGAGGCGCTCGACCTGGTCGGCGCGGACGACCTCGCCGCGACCGTGATCCGCCGCGAGGGCGCGAGCGCCCTCGGCTACACGATGACCGAGGGCGAGCCCGAGCTCCGCGCGGCGATCGCGGCCGACGCACGCGCGCGTGGCATCGCCGCCGACGCCGAAGAGGTGCTCGTCAGCGCCGGCGCGCTCCAGGCGATCGACCTCGCGTGCCGGGTCTATCTGCGGCCGGGCGACGTCGTCGTCGCCGAATCACCGGCGTTCGCGAATGCGCTCTCCGCGTTCCGTAACCATGGCGCTCGCGTCGTCGAGGTCGCTGTCGACGACGAGGGCCTCGACGTCGCGGAGGCCGCGCGCGTCCTCCGCCGCGACGGTCTCGCGCCACGCATGTTCTTCATCGTGCCGAATTTCCAGAATCCCACCGGCGAGACGATGTCGGATCGTCGGCGCGACGCGCTGCTCGCGCTCGCGGCCACCTACGGCGCGGTGGTCATCGAGGACGATCCGTACGGTCTCCTGCGTTATCGGGGCGCGGACATCGCGCCGCTCGCGGCGCGTGATTCCGCGGCCGAGGTCGTCTCGATCGGAAGCTTCTCTAAGACATTCCTCCCCGGCCTCCGCGTCGGCTGGGTCATCGCCGACCGCGACACGATCAAGCGCATGGCCGCGGCGAAACAGACCATGGACTCGTCGACCGGCACGCTCGGACAGCGCATCGTGCTCGAGTTCGAACGCCGCGGCGGGGCCGCCGCGCACGTCGCGACGCTGCGCGAGATGTATCGCGCCAAGCAGGAACGCGGTCGGCTCGCGCTCGAGCGCGAGTTCGCCGGCACCGGCGTGCGCTGGAACGACCCGGACGGCGGCTTCTACTTCTGGGTCCGACTGCCGAAAGGCATGAGCGCGCGCCGGCTTCTGGACGTTTCACTCGAGGAGGGCGTTGCCTTCGTCCCGGGAGACGCCTTCGCCATCGCGCGTGACCACTCCGAGGCCCTGCGCTTCTCGATCAGTGGGCCGACGCTCGATCGCATCGACGAGGGGGTGAGTCGCCTGCGCCGCGCCTTTGACCGGGTCGCATCATGACCGTCGTGGAGAAGCCCGCGCTCACGCGCGCGACCGTCGTCGAGGCCGCCGCGCGGATCGCGCCGCACATACGGCGCACGCCGACGGAGCGCTCACCGGCCCTGTCACAGCTCGCCGGGCGTGAGGTGTACCTGAAGCTCGAGAACCTGCAGCGGACCGGCGCGTTCAAGATCCGCGGCGCGCTGAACGCGCTCACACGTCTCGATGAAGCCAAGCGCGCCGCGGGTGTCGTGACCGCGTCCGCCGGGAACCACGGCCAGGGCGTCGCATTCGCGGCGCAGCTCGTCGGCGCGCCCGTCACCATCGTGCTGCCGCAGGGCGTCCCGCTGGCGAAGCTCACCGCGATCCAGCGCAGTGGCGCCGAGACCGTGCTCGCCGATGGTGGATACGACGAGGCGCACGCTGTCGCTCTGGAGATCGCGCGCTCGCGCGGACGCACGTACGTTCACGCGTTCGACGACGATGACGTCATCGCCGGCCAGGGCACTGTCGCCCTCGAGCTGCTCGAGGACGCGGACGATCTCGACACGCTCGTCGTGCCGGTCGGCGGCGGCGGGCTCATCGCGGGGATCGCGCTCGCAGCGTCGGAGCGCAAGCCGCGCCTCCGGATCATCGGCGTGCAGTCGGAGAGCGCATCCGCGTTCGCCGAGTCGTTCCGCGCGGGCCACGTCGTGGAGCGGTCCGCCACGACGATCGCCGATGGCATCGCGGTGAGACGCCCCGCGGAGCGGACGCTCGCGATCGTCAGCAAGTACGTCGATGACGTCATCACCGTCAGCGATCAGGCCATCGCGCGGGCGATCGTGGTGCTCCTCGAGCGCACGAAGATGCTCGCCGAGGGCGCGGGCGCCGCGGGCATCGCAGCGGTCCTCGAAGCGAATGGCCGTGTCGGCGGGCAGCGTGTGGGAGTGATCGTTTCCGGCGGGAACATCGACCCGAACCTGCTCGGCAAGGCGCTGCAGCAGGGTCTCGCGTCCGCCGGCCGCTACCTCGCCTTCCGCACCTGGCTCGACGACCGGCCGGGGATGCTGCATGAGCTCACCGGCATCCTCACCGCGGAGCGCATCAACATCCTGCACATCGGCATCCACCGTCTCGGCCCGTACGCCGCGATCGGTCGCGTCGGCCTCGACGTCATCGTCGACACGCGCGACCGCGCGCACGCGGACTCCGTGCTCGCGATGATCCGTGGGAAAGGCTTCCCGGCCGAAGAGCTGCTCGACACGTCCGCGCCGTGACCGCGCGCACGCTAGCCGAGAAAGTCTGGGACCAGCACGTCGTGCGGCGCATCGCGGGCGAGCCCGATCTCCTGTACATCGACCTCCATCTCGTCCATGAGGTGACGTCGCCGCAGGCGTTCGAGGGGCTTCGTCTCGCGAAGCGCACAGTGCGTCGCCCCGACCTCACGCTCGCGACGATGGATCACAACGTGCCGACCACGGCAGCGACACCGGCCGACGACATCTCCCAGAAGCAGATGGAGGCCATGGCGCGCAACGCGAGCGAGTTCGGCGTTCGCCTCTACCCGATGGGCGCGCCGGAGCAGGGGATCGTCCACGTCATCTCGCCGCAGCTCGGACTCACCGAGCCGGGCATGACGATCGTGTGCGGCGACAGCCACACGTCGACGCACGGCGCATTCGGCGCGATCGCGTTCGGCATCGGCACGAGCGACGTCGAGCACGTCCTCGCGACACAGACGCTGTGGGCGGATCGGCCGGGCACGATGGCGGTCATAGTCGAAGGCGACCTGCCGCATGGCGTGTGGGCCAAGGACGTGATCCTCGGGATCATCGCGCGCATCGGCGTGAGCGGCGGGGTCGGTCGGATCATCGAGTACCGCGGCTCCGCGATCCACGCGCTCTCCATGGAAGGCCGGATGACAGTTTGCAACATGTCGATCGAAGCCGGCGCTCGCGCCGGGATGATCGCGCCGGACGACACGACATTCGCCTACGTCGAGAAGCGCAGGCACGCACCGAAGGGCGCGGATTGGCAACGTGCTCTCGACGAGTGGCGCGCTCTGCCGACCGACGACGGCGCGCGCTTCGATCGCGAGGTGCGGATCGATGCGTCGGAGCTGCGCCCCTACGTGTCGTGGGGAACGAACCCGTCGCAGACCGTGACGATCGACGGCCACGTGCCCGATCCCGATTCCCTTGAGCCCACGCAGCGCGAAGCCGCGGGCCGCGCGCTGCGGTACATGGACCTCCGCGCCGGCACAGCGATCCGTGACATCGCCGTGGACACGGTGTTCCTCGGCTCGTGCACGAACGCGCGGATCGAGGACCTGCGCGTCGCCGGCGACATCGTCCGCGGCCGCAAGGTGATGTCAGGTGTTCGCGCTCTCGTCGTTCCGGGTTCGATGCTGGTGAAGGCGCAAGCAGAGCGCGAGGGCCTCGATCGCGTGTTCCGCGACGCGGGCTTCGAGTGGCGCGATGCCGGATGCTCGATGTGCCTCGGCATGAACCCCGACATCCTCGGACCCGGCGAGCGCTGCGCGTCGACCTCGAACCGGAACTTCGAGGGCCGGCAGGGACCTGGTGGGCGAACGCACCTCGTATCTCCCGCCGTGGCGGCGGCGACCGCGATCGCCGGGCACTTCGCGCTGCCCGAGGATCTATGACCGAGCGAGGAGCGGCTCTGCCGCGACGAGCGAGACCGCCAGCCTTGATCCTGTCTCCTCGCCGAAGGCGAGAGATTGAGCAGGACCTGTCGTGAGGGCGGTGCGTCGCGTGACCGGCCGCGCTCTGCCGCTGGGTCGCGCGGACGTCGACACCGACCAGATCATCCCCGCGCACTGGCTGAAGCGCGTCGAGCGCACCGGTTATGGCGCGGGTCTGTTCGAGGCCTGGCGGCGAGATCCCGCGTTCGTGATGAACGATCCGCGCTATGCGGATGCATCGATCCTGATAGCGGGTGCGAACTTCGGCAGCGGCTCCTCGCGCGAGCACGCGATCTGGGCGTTGGAGGAGGCGGGTTTCCGCGCCGTCATCGCACCGCGTCTCGCCGACATCTTCCGAGCGAACTGCCTCAAGAGCGGGCTCGTCCCCGTCGAGATCGAGGCCGAAGCGGTCGCGAATCTGTTGCGTCTCGTGGAGCGCGACCCGCGCGCAGAGATCACGGTCGACGTGGAACGACGCAGCGTCGAAGCGCCGGGTGTGCGGGCGAGCTTCGCGCTCGACGACCATGCCCGCACGCGTTTGATCCAAGGCTTGGACGACATCGCGGTCACGCTCGCTCACGCGGACGAGATCACGACGTTCGAGTCGTCCCGAGCGGCCTGGTTACCGAGCATCCGCGACTGAGAACGGCTCAACGGCCTACATTTCGTTTCACTAGGAGGTGTCCCCATGGCAGCGACACGTCAGGCGCGCGCGAAGTGGAGCGGCGATCTCGCGACCGGTAGCGGCGAGGTCACCGCGGTCACGACCGGCAAGTTCACCTCGCTCCCGGTCTCGTGGGGCTCTCGGACCGAGTCGCCCCAGGGACGGACCAGCCCTGAGGAGCTACTCGCCGCGGCCCACGCGAGCTGCTTCTGTATGGCGCTGGCCGCGGGTCTCGCGAAAGCCGGTACTCCGCCGGAGACGCTCGAGACGACCGCGACGGTCACGTTCGACAAGGTCGGCGACAACTGGACGGTCACGTCCAGCGCGCTCGAGGTGACCGGCGTCGTCCCCGGCCTCGATGCTGCCGCATTCGCCAAGGCAGCCGAAGGGGCGAAGGATGGCTGCCCGATCTCGCGGGCGCTGAAGAACAACGTGAAGCTCTCGGTCAAGTCGACGCTCGCGCCTTAAGCGCGAGCGCGTGCCGCGCGCGACCGCGCTTCTTCCCGACCTCTCGCCGCTACGCCGCCATCGGTCCTTCCGCCTGCTGTGGTTCGGGCAGCTCGTGTCGGCCGCCGGCACGCAGATCCGTTTGGTCGCGCTGCCTTACCAGGTCTATGTCCTCACCGGCTCCGTGTTCCATGTCGGTCTTCTCGGTCTGTTCCAAGCCATCCCGCTGATCAGTCTTCCACTGCTCGGTGGCGTGCTCGCGGACCGCATGGATCGGCGGCGCGTGCTCATCGCGACCCAGAGCGGTCTGGCGGCGACCTCACTCGCGCTCGCGATCGTCACGCAGGTCGGCCTTACCGAGCTCTGGATCCTTTACGCGCTAACGGCGGTCGCCGCTTCGTTCTCTGCCATCGATCAACCAGCTCGCGGATCGCTCGTGCCCACGCTCGTGGGTCGTGCCGATCTACCGGCCGCCATCGCGCTCAACCAGATGCTTCACTCCACCGCCGCCATCGTCGGCCCAGCGGTCGGTGGCGTGGTCATCGCGTCATACGGTGTTGGCGCCGCGTACTGGCTCGACACGGCCAGCTTCACCGCGGCCATCGGCGCCGCGGTGGCGATCACCGCGCCCAAGCAGATGGTCGCGGTGCCGAAGTCGATCCTCGGGTCGCTGGTCGAGGGCGTCTCGTACGTTGTCCGACAGCGACTGCTGTTCTCGACGATGGTGCTCGACCTGTCCGCGATGTTCTTCGGCTCGGTGCGCGCGCTCATGCCGTTCTACGCGGAGCAGGTCTTCAAAGTCGGTGCACAGGGCCTCGGCTTTCTCTACGCCGCCCCCGGTGTCGGCGCGCTCATCGCGGCGTTCACGTCCGGATGGGTGTCCGGGGTTCGTCGCCCCGGTCTCGCGGTACTCCTCGCTGTTTGCGCGTGGGGGATCGGTATCGCCGCTTTCGGTCTCATGACTGCGGATCTTTTCCTTCTCGGTCTCGTACTCGTCGCGATCGCCGAAGCCGCGGACGTCCTCAGCGCGATCTTCAGGCACACGATCCTCCAGAGCGTGGTCCGGGAAGAGCTGCGTGGGCGCCTGACCGCGATCAACGGAATGTTCGTCATCGGCGGTCCGAACCTCGGTCAGGTGCGCGCGGGAGCGGTGGCTGCGCTCGTGTCGCCGCAGTTCGCCGTGATCAGCGGTGGTCTCGCCTGCGTGCTGTCCGCGATCGCGGTCGCCATTTGGGCGCCTGAGCTTCCACGGTATGAACGATCAACGGTGGCGAAGGATGACGAGCGGACGGACGCGCGCGGATCGGACGCCGCTACTTGACGGTCACCACCCAGAACACGCCGTAGTCCTCCATCCACTGCGCGCCTTCGATGAGCGGCCGCAGGTAGAGGCGATACACGCCGGGTGTCGAAGGGGCCTGGATCGTGAACGTGAACCACGCGACCTGCCCGGGCCCGACGTACTGGGACGGCTGCACGGCGATGCGGTTGTAGTGCAGCCATCCGGTCGCGGGCGAGCCGAACATTCCGTTGCCGCCAAGTGGAGTCGCCTTGTCCTGCCCCGGCTCCGGTGACCAGGTGCCGAGGTACGCGACCTCGCCCATACGGCCCGAGACCCAGCCGAACGATCCGGTGTTCGCGTACGCGACGACCGCGGTCGACGTTTCGCCGGGGCAGAGGGTCGGATAACCGCTCTGTCCGTACCACGACGCATGGAACCCACGCACGCCGGATGGAATGCTCGCCGGCGGAGCGATACCCGGCCCGACGCTCCCCGTGCAGCCCACGGGGGGCGTGGGTGATGGCGCCGGAGTCGGAACGGGTGTCGCTGTGGGTACTGGTGTCGCGATCGGTGTCGGCGTTGGAGCGGGCGCGCCTTGGCCGAGCGTGGTGAGACGACCGGTTATCACGTCGGCGGCGCCCAGCGTCTGGCCCCCGGCGTCGACCCGATAGTTATTCGAAGGCAGATCGACGAACGCGAACCACCCCTTGCCGTCGGTCTTCATCGAGCGAACGATCGCGCCGCTGGCCTGCGAAAACAGGAGGACCTGCGTCTGCGCCAGCACGGTGCCGTCGCTCGTCCGCGCGATCCCACGGAGGTGACCGGTCGTCGGTTGCGTCTTCCAGGTCATCGGCGGGACGTCCGCGTTGCTCGCGAAGATCGGTGGCGTCAGCGGGTCGTACGAGGACGGTTGTGTCAGCGCGCGCTCGAGCTCGGCGCGACTGTTCGCACCGGAGCGCTCCCCTTCATTCGTCATGTCGTCGGGCGTGCGGTACGAATACCCGACCCAACCGACGCTGTGGTTGCCCGCGCTGGATGGCGCGACGGCCGTGCGTACCTGACGCACCGTGGCGGCGATGTCGTTCAGGTACGGCGCTGATCCGATCGCGACCTGACGTCCGTGCTGCTGGTCCTTGGCGAAGTCACTCCACTCCTGATACATCCGTCGTTGGTCGCTCGGGGTGGTCTGGTCGCGTTTGTAGTTCATCGGGATGTTGAGATCGAGGATCCCCTCGCGCATCCAGCCGTCCCAGTCCTGCAGCATCTCTTTGTAGGCGCGCGAGTTCGTCCAGCCGCCCGCGGACTGCGGACCACCGCCGTAGGTGATGGTGTCGGCGCTCACGCGCACGCTCGGCCGGATCGCGAAGCTCTCGATGTAGAGCTTCCGCACGATGCCCGTGACCTGATCGCGGCGCCACTGGGCCCACTGCGGGTCTGAGGGCTCTGGTCGGTCTGTGCGTCCGGTCGCCTGCTGGAACCGAGCGACGGCGACGGGGTTGTAGCCCCAGGTGGGCATGCCGACCTGGCTGTTGATGTCGGGGTAGCGGATGCGGTCGAGGTTGATGCCGTCGACGGCGTAGTTCGCGACGATGCTCGTGGCCGTATCCACGATCCACTGCGCCGCGTCCGGGTGTCCGGGATCCAGATACCAGTCCATCGCGGACTGCGTGACGCCGTCATTCCGCGACATGACCCAGTTCGCGTAGCCGCTGGCCGACGGGCCGTGCAGGTTGAACGCGTGATTCGGCGCGCTCGGCACCGCGGGCTGGCCCCCGGTGCGCCAGAACGCTGTCGCGATCACCCAGGCGTGGACCTCGATGCCCTGCGCGTGGGCCTTGTCGATGAGGGTCTGCAGCGGATCGAAGGGGAATGCCGCCATGCCCGGCTGCTCAGTGCGAGGGACCGATGAGCGATTGCAGAAGCAGTCGCCGCGTCGCACGGCCTGCACGACGATGGCGTTCAGGCGCGCTGCCTTCGTCGATACGACGATCGCATCGATCCTCGGCGCGTCGAACAGGTCGTCACCAAAGGCGTCGACCCAATACGCGCGAAACTGCCCCCCGGCCGGCGTGGACGTGTCGAACTCGGCTGAGTTCGACTGCTGCGGGAGCCAGGCAAGCGCCAACGCGGCGACCAGGGCCAGCCCAACCTTCCTCACTACATCCGTAACGATGAGGCAACGACGTCTGTCGCGGGCGAGTGATATTTAGCCCTTTGGTCACACCCCTGCTGGTACGAAGCGACCGAGCGAGCCCACGTGCCTAAACTCGCTCCCTTGCCACGCGCATTTCGTTTCGCGGTCACAGCGCGGTGGGCCGGCAGCGGCATGCGATGGCGCGATGTCGCTCGTCGTGCGGAGGATCTCGGTTACGACGTACTTCTTGTCACCGATCACATGGGTGCGCAGCTCGCGCCCATACCAGCGCTCATGGCCGCGGCCGATGCGACGACGAACCTTCGCGTGGGCAGCTTCGTGTTCGCGAACGACTACCGCAATCCGGTCATGCTCGCGAAGGAGGTCGCGACGATCGATGTCCTCTCGGGTGGGCGCATCGAGGTCGGGATCGGCGCGGGATGGAGCGTTGGCGACTACCGCGAGCTCGGCATCCCGTACGACACGCCCGCGGTTCGCGTGAGCCGGCTCGAAGAGTCGGTTGTCCTGCTCAAACGCCTGCTCAGCGAAGCCAGCGTGGACCACACCGGCGAGCACTACACGGTGACGGGCGCCAAGATCCTGCCGCGGCCGATGCAGCGACCGCATCCACCGCTGATGATCGGCGGTGGTGGGCCGCGCGTGCTGCGACTGGCCGCGCGCCATGCCGACATCGTCACGTTCGCGCCGCAGGTGAACGCGAGCGGTCGGCCGCGGCTCGACGCGCTTACGGAGACGGCCCTCGCTGAGCGCGTTGCGCGGTTCCGCTCGGCCGCGGGCGAGCGCGCGGAGCGGATCGAGCTCAACGTTTTCGTCTTCGATGCCGCGGTGACCGATCGCGCCCGGTCACTGATGGCCGCGGTCAGCGGATACCTACGTCGCGCGGCGAACGGGATCGTGCGCAGCCCGTTCGTGCTCTACGGGTCTCGCTCATCCTTGCGCGAGCTGCTTCTGGAGCGTCGCGAGCGCCTCGGCATCAGCTACATCTCGGTCCCGGGCAACGCGATGCGTGAGTTCGCGCCGATCGTCGCGGAGCTGCGCGGGATCTAGGGCGTCCTCGTTGGTCCCGGGGCCGTGCTGGTCCGCGGCGGCGTCGGAGTCCCTGTGTTCGTTGGCGCTGCCGTCGTCGGAGCCGCCGTGCCAGAGCTTTCTGCGGATCATGGCGTTTCGAGTCGACGGCTCTGGCATCGTGCTGAACGGGCAGGGTCGCGGAGTCCTTCTCATTGAGATATCGGGCCAAGCTACCGACCTACGCGACTTCGGAGGGGTGATAGCGGGCGCGGTGCTGCTCCGCTAGACGAAGCGCTCGGCCTTCCACTCAATGCCGAGCTCGCTCGGCGGTCCCATGTAGCCGAGCATCGCTGAGGCGGCGACGACCGCGGGGCTCGCGAGATAGCCGAGGCCGCCAACGCCCATGCGGTTCGCCCAGTTGCGATTGAACGATGTGATCGCGGTCTGCCCCTTCACCAGAGCGTCCGGACCCTGACCGAAGCACGGTCCGCACCACGATTCGCGGATCTCCCCGCCGACCGAGCGGAAAACGTCCGCGATGGACTCGCCGCCAAGGCGCCCGTCGGTGCGCTCGATGTCCTTCTTCACGCTCCCCGAGCCGGGGAAGATGACGAACTCGTTCGTGGCGCGCTTCGCGCCGTTGTCGCGCGCCGCGCGCAGGACGAGCGCTGCCTCGAGCAGGTCGCCGTACCCGCCGTTCGTGCACGACCCGATGAACGCCTTGTCGAACGCGATGCGCTCGCGCGCGACCTCTGCGGCGGGGAACGCGTTGCCCGGGCTGAACGGCTTCGCGATGAGCGGCACGACCTCGGACAGGTCGAGGACCTCGTCGATCTCGTACGTCGCATCCGCGCCGGGACTGAAACGCGGGTAGGGAAGATCGGCGAAGCCCTTCGCGCGGTACCACGCATACGTGACGTCGTCAGGCGCGAAGATGCCGTTCGTCGCCTCGCCCTCGGCCATCATGTTCGCGATCGTGTTGCGGTAGCTCATCGGCAGCTGCCTGTCGGCATCGACGAACTCGACGCTCATCCCCTCCGCCTGTTTCGTGCCCCAGCGCGCGAGCAGCGCGAGCACGATGTCCTTGCCGCTCACCCAGGGCTGCAGCCGTCCTTTGAAGACCACGCGCCGCTGATCGGCGACCGTGAAGTACACATAGCCCGTTGCCCAGCCGAAGCCGAGCGTCGTCGAGCCGACGCCGTACCCCAGGGCGCCGTACGCGCCGTACGCGCGACTGTGCGAATCGGCGCCGGGAACGAGCGCGCCGGGAACGACGAGGCCTTGCTCCGGGAAGTAGAAGTGGAAGATCCCGTCACCCGGTGTCGCGTAATGGGGGCGTCTGATGCCGTGAAGATCCGCGAACTGTTTGCCGATGGCGGTCTGCTTGTCGTCCGCCTCGCGGTGGTTGAAGACGAAGTGATCGTTCGCGACCGCGATCTGGCGCGGGCGGATCGTGTCACCTCCGGTGATCTGGTTGAAGGTGTGGATCGAGAACGGCGCGGTGCCGTCGGACGCTGGAAGCAGGTCGGCGTACAGGCGCAGTGTCGCGCCGGTGCGCACGTCGGCGTCCTTATCGACGCGGTGAGCCCAGAGGATCTGCTCGGTCGAGGACAGCGAGCGCGCCGTGTCGGCGTCTGGCCACTCGATCGCCGGCGTCCGCAGCACGGAGTCGCGGAACTCGCGTCGGCCGATCTTGATGATCCCGCCCGTGCGGCGGATGTCGTCTTCAGCAGGTGACAGCGCGGCTGGCTCGTAGCTCTTGCGCTGCGTGTCGTTCGTGAGCGTGCGCGTGTCCGGATCGAATGAAAAGGCGTCGCCCTCCTGCGCATCGTCCACCGCGGCGCGGCTCTGCACCACGTGCAGGCCGAGGTTGAGCGCGTTGCGGCGGAAGATGTCGCCCATCCCCGCGCCGCAGACGATCACGAGCTCGTGGCCGGCCTCATCGCCGACGCCCTTCAGTCCCGCGGGGCTCATCTCGCGTGACGAACCGATCGCGAAGCGGTCGCCCGCGATGACGAAGCTCTCGCCCCGCTGCACGCGCTCGCGGAAGTTCGGCATCAGGAAGCGGAACGAGCCCGCCTTCCAGCGATGATCGAGGGTCTCGAGGCTCTCCGAGACGCAGTCGGTGGCCGGCGTGATCTGGTCGGTGTCGATCGCGTTCAGCTTCTTCCCGGGGACCTTGGGGTCCCAGAAGATCAGCGCCTTCCCGCGGATCGCCGCGCCACCCGGTCGAACGCCCTCGGCGCGCTCGGGTCCGGCGATGCGTTTCGGGTCGACGCCGGGCAGTAGAACGGCTGGTCGGATGATCTGGGTCATCGCTTCGATTGTGGCACTCTGCCGCTCGTGTGCTGCTTGCTCGTGCTGCTGGCGTTCTTCACGCCGCGCATCGTCCTCTTCATCCTCTGGCTCTTCACGAATTACCTGAGCCGCGCGTACGAGGGCTGGGTCCTTCCGACGCTCGGGTTCTTCTTCCTACCGGCCACGACGCTCGCGTACGCGATCGCGCAGAACGAGTTCGGGGGCCTGAACGGTCTTGGGATCGTCGTCGTGATCATCGGGTTCTTGGTCGATATTGGATTGCTCGGAGGCGGCGCCCGGCAGCGGAAGAGCGCAGGCTAGCCGCGGGCCAAGCGCTCCAGCTCGGCGTCGCTCAAGAGGCGATCCGATGCTTTCGCCGCCTCGAAGACGCGCGCGATCCGCTCACGCGTTGACTCATATCCGTGCGACTCCAGCCAATAGACGACATTGGACTCGCCACTCATCGGCCCGACCTCGATGCGCTGCTCGCGCCCGAGCACCGACGCCGGCACGCCGCTGTAGACGCGGTCCGCGAGATCGCGGTCGCCCTTGCGCAGCGCTTTGATGACCGCCGCGGCATGCACGCCCGTGCCGGTGCGGAACGCGTCGGAGCCCATCGCGGGATAGTTCGGCGGGATCGGGATGCCACAGTGCTCCGCCACAAGCGCGACGTACTCAGCGAGTGGAGTCAGGTCGTTGTCGATCAGACCCGAGATCCGCATGTTCACCAGGAGCTGGTCCATCGAGGTGTTGCCCACGCGCTCGCCGATGCCCAGCGCGCAGCCGTGGACGCGGTCTGCGACGGCCGTCGCCGTGAGCGCGTTGATCGTGCCGAGGCCGCGGTCGTTGTGCCCGTGATAGTCGAGCTTCACGTCGCGACCTTTGATGATGTCGTCGCGCAGGAACGTAAGCAGGTTGCGCACGCCTTCGGGTGTCGCGTGCCCGACTGTGTCGGAGGCGCAGATCCGCTTCGCGCCGCAGCCGATCGCGACCTCGTAGAGCTTCGTGAGGGTCTCGGGGTCCGCGCGCGTGGTGTCCTCGGTCACGAACATCACCGGCAGACCGTTCTTCACGAGCGTCGTCACCGAGTCCTCGACGTTCTTCAGCATCGTGTCGAGCGACCAGTCCTCGGTGATCCGGCGGATCGGCGACGAGCCGATGAACGCGCAGCTCTCGATCTTCACGCCCGATTCGATCGCCGTCTCGACCGCGCCCTGCACGTCGAGCGGGTGAGTACGCAGCGCCTGGTTCGGCTTCAGCTTCTTCAACTTCGTCGTTTCCCTCGCGAGCTCGACGATCTCCGCTCGCGCGCGCGGCGATGCGCCGGGGAGCCCGATGTCCGCGCTGTCGATCCCGAGCTGGTCCATCAGGTGGAGCAGGCGCTTTTTGACGTCAAGTGGCGGGTTGCGCACCGACGGGCCCTGCAGGCCGTCGCGAAGCGTCTCGTCGTCGAGCTCGACGGCGCGGTAGTCGGCTGTCACGGCCCGGCCGTCGCTGTTCCAGTCGTAGATGAGGCGATCGAGCTCGCTCATGGCCCAGTCTTTGGGGTGGCCACGGCCGCGCGTCCACCGGTCCACCGCAGATAGACGAGATCGACCACGTCGAAGCCGGCGTGGCGTGCAGCGGTGAACGCGTAGCGGGTCGTGATGCCGGCGAACGTAGTTGCCTCCAGACGCTCCCGCAAGCGCGTGCTGTCGGGTGTGCCGCCGGTGCTCGCGGCCGCGGCGTCGATGAGGGCGAACGCGTCGTAAGCCGTCGCCGCGAGGGTGCTCGCCGTGCCGTGCCGTGCGGCGTACCCCGCAGTGAAAGTGGCCCGCTCCGCCGTCGTCGCCACCGTCGACGTTGCCGCCAGGTTCCGCGAGCCCGGCCAGGTCGCCAGGTCCGCGCCCTCCCGGAGGGAGGCGGCGTCGCTGATCTCCATGAGATAGGAGAGATAGATGCGCGGCGTGAGGCCGGCCGCGGCGATGGAGCGCGTCGCGTCGATGTAGGTGGCGGCCGCACCGGTGAAGAGCAGGCTCTTCGCGAAAGCGGCGCCCGCGCGAACACGCGCGGCCGCGTCCTGCGCCGTGATCGTCACGACCGTGGGCGCAATGAGGCCACGCAGCTCCAACTCTCTCGCCAGCGCCAGGCGTTCGGCGATCGCCGGCGCGGACTCATCGCTCGCAAGGAGGGTCGGCAGCATCACTCCGCGCTGGGTCGCGTCAAGCACCGCCGCGCGCGCGAGGTCGGCATGGGTCGGCGCGAGCCCGAAGGCCCAGCTGCCGCCCACGAGAGACGTCGGTTCGGGCGCGGGGAGGGTCAGGACGACCGGGAGGCGCGCGACGGCCAACGCGCGGGCGAACGTCTCGTCGTACGCGAACGGCACCCCGATGACCACCGCGTCCGCTCGGCCCTCTTCGGCGGCGCGGCGCAGCTCGATGAGCAGCCGCGACTCGCTTCCCGCGAGGTCGACGAACGTCGCTCGGATCCGTTGCTGACCGCCGCGCGCCTGTTGATGGTCCAGCCAAAGCTGCATCGCGTTGCGCTGCGGAACGCCGCTGGGTGCGCGCGAGCCCGAAAGATCGAGCAGCACCGTGACGAGCGTCGTCCCGGGCTCGCGCGTGGGCGCCGGTGTCGGGGTGATCTCCGCCGGTTGTGCGGAGCAGGCTGTGATGAAGAGCGCGAGTGCGACGACAAGGCCGCGCACGACCTTAGGAGCGGGTGCCGTCGGGCCGGGGAGCCTCCTCGGCGTACACGTGCTTGATCGCGTCCTCGGGCAGCGGATCCGGCTCGCTCTCCGCCTGCGCGATCGCGGCCTCGATCTCGATGTCCAGCTCACGGCGGATCTCGTCGAGCTCCTCGCTCTTCACGGCCTGCTCGCCGAGGTACTTGCGCGCGCGATCGAGCGGGTCCTTCGCCATCCATTCGCGCACCTCGTCCTTCGAGCGATAGCGGCTGTCGTCGTCGTCAGACGTGTGCGGCTGGTACCGGTAGCACTTGAGCTCCACCAGGGTCGGACCGGCGCCCGAGCGCGTGTGTTGCACTGCCTGCTTCGTCTTATCAAAGGAGTCGAGCACGTCCATGCC
>JANMSU010000178.1:0-2446 GCA_031389835.1 Chloroflexota bacterium | reverse complement strand
CGCGGCGGAACTTCTTCCAGTCCGACGCCCTGACCGAGTAGAGGAGGTCCGTCAGGATCTGGATGACGCCGAGCGCGAGGATGCCGAGTACCGCCCAGGCGTCGGTGTCGCTCGCGATCGCGTACGGGATGACGAGAAAGGGCGTGACTTTCGTAGCGATCGCGCCCGCTGCGTGCATCCAGGCTCGCTGCCGTGGCTGCGCGCGCAGGTACGACGCGTAGTCGATCTTGAAGCCGGGCGGCTTGGGCAGGCTGACGAACCACTCGGTGAAGCCGATCCCGGCGAACGTGCCGACGGTGAGGTGCGCAAGGCCGTGCGTAGCGACGTCCAACGCGCCGGTCGCCGCGAGGACGAGCAGCTCGCGCCACGGATGTGGGACGCCAGCTGCGATCGCGAGCAGCAGCAGGCCGCCGAACAGCGCGACGTCGAGCGCGATGACGCCGAGCGTGACCGGGAAGGCGAGCGGGACGCGGCGGCGGAACGTCTCGTGATCGATCGCGGCCACGCGTGACGCGTAGCGCTCGACAAGATCGGCGCGCTTCTTCACAGCAGTCACCGCTCGCCAGAAGCCAAGCGCGCGGAGATCGGGCTTGCCCCCGGCGGCCAGGGCTTGCTCACATGCGGTAAGGGTGTTCTCGACCTGCGACTCGTCCACGCGCGTCAGCGTACGCTCCGACAGAACCGGAACGAGGGGGGTTGCAGGGGGTTCCGCCCCTGCGATGAGAAAGGAGGACGCCATGCCGAAGACGCGAGCGGAGAAAGCCAGGGGGCGTGGCCCGACGCCGACGAAGCGGGCGGCAACTGGTGCGCAGAAGGTCGCGCGGCAGGATCCGGAGACCGGTGTCACGAGCCGCGCGCGCAAACGGAAGCAGGGCGGGGAGACCGTTCCGGATCCGCGGTACGGTGGCCGCCCAGGCCGAGACAAGTCGAAGTGGCAGCCGCCAAAGAAGATGATGAGTCCGAGGCAGAAGAAAGCCGCGCGCGCGAGGGCTTAGCGGCGCTGGATGTCGAACTTGCCCGCGCGCACGCGGTCGACGCGGACCAGGACAGCGACGCCCTGCTTCTCCGGATCGGTCTCCTTCTCGAGCGGGATCACGCGCTTTCAGATCCGTTCGCGCAGCCCCGCGTCGTCGACGATCCGGGCCGTGCCGTAGAAGCGGAGGGACCGCTTGTCGCGTGTGAGGTTCCGCACGAGAACCGCGACGCGCGGATTCGCGCGCACGCCGGCCTCGGTCTCGGCGTGGCCGCGCTCCCACCACGCGAGGTGGTCGGGGTCCCAAACCATGAGGCTGCCCTTCAGCGCGACGTCGGGTTGGCCGTCGATGGCGGTGGCGACCACTCCGGTGCCCTGACCGCGTTCGCCGTCGGTGCGGGCGTTGTCGATGATCTCGGCGAACTGGGTGAGGTCGATCGTTGTGACAGGAGGGGCTGCGGCCATCGCCCGCGACGCTAGCACGGGCCGCTGAGCGAGAATCGAGGCATGGCCAGTTCATCCATCGAGAAGCGCGCTGCCGAGCTGCGCGCGCGGATCGAGAAGGCTAATTACGAGTACCACGTCCTCGACACGCCGACGATCGCCGACCAGGCGTACGACGCGCTGATGCGCGAGCTCCAGGAGCTCGAGTCCAAGCACCCCGAGCTCGTCACGCCCGACTCACCGACGCAGCGCGTCGGGGCGCCTGCCTCGAACCGTTTCGCGCCGGTGCAGCACGCGCATCCGATGCTGTCGCTCTCCAACGCCTTCGATGAAACGGAGTTCCGCGCGTTCGACCAGCGCGTGCGCAAGGGTCTTGGCCGCGAAGACGTCGGCTACGTCTGCGAGCTGAAGATCGACGGGCTGGCGATCAACCTCACCTATCAGGACGGTCGGTTCGCGCAGGGCGCGACGCGCGGCGACGGGACCGTGGGCGAGGACGTGACCGCGAACCTGCGGACGATCAAATCGATCCCGCTCACGCTCCGCGAGAAGGTGCCGGGCCGGGTCGACGTCCGAGGCGAGGTCTACCTGCCGACCGCGGCATTCGATGCGACGAACAAGGAGCGCGCGGAGCGCGGCGACGCGCAGTTCGCGAACCCGCGTAACGCCGCGGCGGGCGCGGTGCGCCAGCTCGACCCGGGAGCGACGTCGAAGCGCAACCTCGCTATGTGGTCGTACTCGGCCGCCGGTCTCTCCGTGACGTCGCAGCACGAGCTGCTCGAGCGGTTGCGCGCGCTCGGGATCCGCACCAATCCGCACTGGAAACGCGCGAAGGATGCCGACGAGGCGCTCGCATTCATCGAGACCTGGAAAGAGAAGCGGCACGATCTCGATTACGGCACCGACGGCGTCGTCGTCAAGGTCGACCGTGTCGAGGATCAGGAGCGGCTCGGGTATGTCGCGCACAATCCGAAGTGGGCGATCGCGTTCAAGGTCCCAGCCAAGCAGGCGACGACCGTCGTCGAGGAG
>JANMSU010000175.1:0-2487 GCA_031389835.1 Chloroflexota bacterium | reverse complement strand
GCGAGCATGTGCGAGTGATGACGGAAGTGGTAGTCGTAGATTCCGACGAAACCGAAGACGAAGCCCGCCGGGCGCTCGTCACCGTCGGCGTAACCAAGGGCGACAAAGCCGCCGTTGTGCACGACCGCCAGGAGCAGCTGTGGCGGGACGGTGACGTCGCCGCTCCACACTTCCTCCTGGATCGGCACCGTGGCCGAACAGGCGCTGATATCGCGCGCGGTCTCGATCCGGAACGACACAGGTGCGAAGTATCTCGCGGACCATTACCATCCCGCCGTCATGCCCGTCAGCATCGAATTCCTCAAGAAAGTCTCCTGGTTCGAGGACCTCGACCAGAAGTCGCTCGATGCGATCGCGAATGCGGCCGTCGAGCAGCGCTACCAGCCCGGGCAGGAGATCGTCCGGCAGGGCGACACCGGCGTTGGCGCTTTCATCATCCGCTCGGGCAAGGTGGACATCATCCAGGACAAGAACGGCAAGGAAGTGAAGCTCGCGACGCTCGGCCCGGGTGACGTGTTCGGCGAGATGGCGCTCCTTGACGAGTTCCCGCGCTCAGCGAGCGCGCGCGCTGTCGAGCCGACCACCGCGCTCGGGATCCAGCGCTGGCACTTCCGCGGCATCCTCGAGAGCCATCCGCAGATCGCGCTGGCGCTCCTGCCCATCCTGACTCGCCGTATCCGCAACGCGGAAGCGCAGCACGCCGAGGTCACCGCCCGGCATTAGTCGCGGCTCTAGCGCGACGCGGCGAAGTTGAGCGTGTACGTACCAGTCGTGTCCGCGCCCCGCGCGGCACGCACACGGATGAAGTACGCGCCCGGGTCTCGAACGACGTGGTCCACGCGCGCGATGCGATCCGCACCGGTGTTGACCTCCTGCACGACCTCCGTGCCGGAGGCGTTGAAGACCGCGATCCCACCGCCGGGGAGCGTGTCGGCGCGAAGGGTAAGGACGACGGTCGTGTTGTCGGGCACCATTACGCGGAAGAAATCGACGTCATCGGCCGGGTCGATCGATCCATCGTGCGCGCCCGGCGCGAGGAGTGCGGCGGCAGCCGGGGTGTTGGCGTAGTCATCTGCTCCCGCGGGTCCCGTAGGGCGCGCCGTCGGCGCCACTGTCGGTGCGATCGTCGGAGCGATGGTGGGTGCGACAGTCGGGGCGACTGTCGGTGCGACTGTCGGTGCGAGGGTGGGCGCAAGCGTCGGGGTTAGGGTCTGCTGCGCGGTGCGCTGCGGCGCGTTCGTGCGATCCAGTGCGGCGTTCCGTTGGCCGCCACCGCGTAGCGCCAGGATCGCGAGCACCAGCACGAGGATCCCGGGAACGATCGCGCGGCGCCATGGGAACGACCCGCCTGTCTTCGGAGTGATCGCGATGACCGCCGCTGCCGCGCCGCCACCCGCAAGCGCGGGCGCGACCACGGCTGCCCGCGTCGGCGGTGGCGGGGGCGGTGCGACGCGCGCCACCGGAGCGATGAAGTCGGACGGTGAGACGAACGGCGAGGCGGGAGCGACGGCCATTTCGGCGAGGGGCGCCATCGGTGCGGCGATCGGCGGCTGCGAGGGACTGATGGCCGGCGCCGCGAACGCTGCCATCCCGCCTGGGGTCGGCGGCACCGAGTACTGCGACCCGGCGAGCCCGCGAACGAAGTCGCCCGATCGCGCGAAACGGTCCTCGGGCTTCTTCGCCAGCGCGCGGATGAGGGCGGCCTCGGCGCCGGGCGGCAGTACGACACCGAGCTGGCTCGGGAGCGGCACCGGTTTGTTGACGTGCGCCATGAGCGCGGACAGGGGGTTGTCCGAGGGGAAGGGGTGGCGGCCGACGAGGATCTGGTACGCGATGATCCCGAGCGCGTACTGGTCCGCCGCGGGCCCCGCGCTCTCGGCGCCACCCGCGAGCTCCGGCGCCATGTAGTCGGCGGTGCCCATGAGCGATCCGGCCTGCGTCATGCCCGATCCCGGCCCGACGATCTTCGCGAGACCGAAGTCGGTGAGGACGGGCGTCCCTTCACGGGTCATCAGCACGTTCTGCGGCTTGATGTCGCGGTGCACGATCCCGCGAGCGTGCGCGTAGTCGAGCGCGGCCGCGATCGGTCCGAGGATCCCCATCGCATAGTCGAGCGGAAGCGGTGTGCCGAGCTGGTCCGCCAGCGTGCCGCCGTCGATGTAGTCGGAGACGAGGTACGCGATGTCGTCCTGCTGCGTGAAGTCGAAGGCGGTCACGATGTTCGGGTGGCGCAGCTTTCCGACCGCGCGCGCCTCTTGCGCGAAGCGCTCGGAGAACGATGGGTCGCCTGTAGTTTGGGGTGGCAACACCTTGATCGCGACGTAACGACCGAGACTCGGCTGATACGCTTTGTACACGGCGCCCATGCCGCCCGCGCCGATCTTCTCAACGATCTGGTAGTTCCCGAGCGTGTTCCCGGG
The DNA here is from genome assembly GCA_031389835.1 of Chloroflexota bacterium. Taxonomy (GTDB): domain Bacteria; phylum Chloroflexota; class Limnocylindria; order P2-11E; family P2-11E; genus CF-39. Next base: position 67 of record JANMSU010000175.1, on the reverse strand, counting down.
CTGCAAGCTCACTGCTCGATCCCCTCTACCCGGTAGGCGTCAACCGGGGTCTTCCGTCCGCGCAACT
>JANMSU010000442.1:0-5622 GCA_031389835.1 Chloroflexota bacterium | reverse complement strand
CTCGAGATCGGGGTCGCCGAGTATGCGGAGGGTCCCACGGGCTGCACGGTGTTCCACTTCCCGAAGGTCGCGTCGATAGAGATAGACGTGCGTGGCGGTTCTCCGGGGATCAACGGCGAGTACCTCACGGTGATCAACGCGATCTGTTTCGCGGGCGGATCGCTCTACGGGCTCGAGGCGTCGACCGGCGTCGCCGCGGAGCTGTTTGCGAAACGCGGGTACTCGACGAAGTGGATGGATATCGCGCTCGTGTCGGGCGCGATCATCTTCGACTACGGTCGCCGACAGAACGCGATCTATCCCGACAAGGAGCTCGGTCGCGCGGCCGTTCGCGCGCTCCGTCCGGGTGTGTTCCCGCTGGGCGCACATGGCGCGGGCTGCTCCGCCACCGCGGGGCATGGCGACACCGCGGAGCTGTCGGGTCAGGGCGCGGCGTTCCGCGTCGTGGGCAAGGCGCGTATCGCTGTGTTCACCGTCGTGTACGCGTACGGCGCGATCATCGACCGGCGTGGGAACGTCGTGCGCGGGAACCGCGATATCAACGGTCTGCGGCAGCACGCGGCCGATGTCGTCACTGCGACGGGCGCGTACTACCCGCCCGCTGAGCCGCGTTCGCGCAATACGACGCTCACCGTCGTCGCCACCGATCAGCGTCTCGACGCACTGCAGCTGCGATCGATCGCGAGACAGGTGCACACGTCGATGGCGCGTGCGATCCAGCCGTTCCACTCGCGCTGGGACGGCGACATCCTGTACGCGTGCTCGACGCAGACGATCGCTGATCCCGCTCTCGACGAGGTGACTCTCGGTGTCGTCGCTTCGGAGCTGGCGTGGGACGCGGTGCTCGCTTGCTACGACGAGTAGCGCTCCTCCTTGCGGTGGGGACCGTGATCGCGTGTCAGCAGGTGCAGCTTCCGTCCCCGCTCGCGACCGCGGCGCCACAGCAGCTGCCGCTGCAGCTAGAGATTCCCGACGGCTACCGCGGCTACGTCGTCCTGCAGTACGCGCTCGCCTCATGTCCGCGGCTGCCGCGGCGCGAAGGTCACACGGTGATCCGTTTCGGTGTCGACGGCCGGGCGTGCACGTCTGAAACGACGGTGGTGACGACGCTCCGAGACCGCGCCTTCTACGTCGGGCCGGGCGGGGAGCACACGCGAGATGCAGGGCGCGCAGCGGACAACATCATCTTCGCCGTGAACTTCGAGCAGCGCCAGGAGGCCACGCGCCGGATCATCGGGACCGTCTTCGCCGTTGCGCCGGACGCGTTCATCATCCAGGCGATTGACCAGTGCCGGTGGGAGGACGCCAAATGCTGGGAAGGTCTCCGTTCGCGCTGAACGACCCTGGCGTACGTTGATCTAGAGGAATGCGTTTCCTGACCGCTCTCGCAGCTCTCGCCGTGCTGGTGATCTCCTGCACCACCGCCGAACCGTCACGTCCGAGTGGCGCACCGGCGTCCTCGTCCGCGCGTCCCGCGCCCGCGGTCGTGCTGGCGAAGCTTCCCATCACCGCCAAGTTCGGCGAGCAGGGCATCCGCGTGTCCCCGAACGGGGAGATGATCCTGGTCATCGAGCGTGCGGGCTTCGCGCACACCATTTACGACACCGCGGGTCGCAGCCTCGCGACACTGAAGCTCGGTGAGATCGGGATGAATCCGTTCTGGCTACCGGATTCGTCCGGCGTGGTGATCGGCAAGAAGGTCACGAAGGAAGGTGGTGGCGCGTTCCTGCACCTTGACGTGTCGATCTTCGAGCCGGGCGGCGCCGTGCGTGAGATCGGGAAGGGCCTCGCCTACCCGCGCGCGGAGGGGCAGCTCGTTTCACCTGATGGCCAATCGCTGGCGTTCAGCACGCCATGCTGCCCCTCGAAGCTCGTGATCCTCGCGCGCAATGGCGGCGCCTCTCGCGAGATCGCCTCCACACCGTCGCAGCTCGCCGTGCTCACCTGGGATGCGGACGGTCACGTCGTCTATTGGTCCGGCGGCGATGCGCTCGACGTCGCCCGCGCCGATGGAAGCAGCTACCGCGTTCCGCTCGGGCTGCCCAGCGGCGTGCATGCGACCGACATCGCGCCCGGCGCACGCACCACGGACGGCATCGCGACGGTGCTGACGATCCAGGCCGACGGCCCGTTCCCCGGCACCGCGGAGAGGAACGCTGCGGACCGAACGCTCGTCGCTCGCGAGCTGCGCGCGTACAAGACCGGCGCGCCGTTGTACATCCGACTGACCGCCCACGAGGCTCTGACGTACGCGCTCGGTGGCGCTCTCGGTGCGTACGACATCGTGACCGGGACAACTCGACCGATCCTGACCATCAAGGACGATGACCGCGTGCCGCCGACCACGATGTCCGGCCGGGTCCTGTTGTCCAGCCCCGGCCGGAGCTGGGTCCGCGTTCTCGATATCGATCGCGACGACAAGTGGCACGAAGCCGAAGTTGGCCAGATCCTCCAGGCCGCCGGTTACGCGCTGTCGCGCGGTCGATTCCTGGTTTTCGATGATGACGGCGCGCCGTACGTTCTGGATGGTGTCGGCGCGCGAGCCGCGCCCGCGCGCGCCGTCGCGGCGACGGACAGGCCGAACGCGGTCGCGGGCACGGTGACTTCGGCGCGGAACGCGGCCGTTGGCAAGAAGATGGTGCTCACCTGGCGGCTGACCGACGGCGCGCCGCAGTCGCTGGATCACTTCGGCGGCAGCCTCGTCGTGGTCACGACCTGGACGAAGTCCTGCGTGGCATGCACGCAGCAGCTCGGACTGATCTCTGATGTCGCGGTCGGTCGGCGATTCGAGATCATCGCCGTGGGCGTGGACGAGAGCGAGGCGTCGGCGCTCGAGGTGGCGAAGGATCATCGGCGCGTACGGCCGCTTGTCGGCAGCAGAACGGTCCTGCAAGACATCTCGCCCGGTCTTCTACCGCAGACGTTCATCCTCGACAGCGATCACATCGTTCGGCAGGTGATCCACGGTCCGCTCACGTGGGACGGCCTGCTGCGCGCGCTGACCGCTGCGACGAAGAGCCGGCTAGCCTAGCGCTCCGCGATCGGGATGTAGCGCTTTCCTGAGGGGCCCGTGTACTCGGACTCGGGCCGGATGAGTCGATTGTCGCCGTGCTGCTCCATGATGTGCGCGCTCCAACCCGCGATCCGTCCGAGCGCGAAGATCGATGTGCCCAGGTCGGCGGGGATGCCGAGGTACGTGTACGTGGTCGCGGCGTAGTAGTCGACGTTGACCACATTCACTTTCGCCGCCGCGCTTGCTGACATCTTCGGACGTCGTTCGGCGATCGCCTTCGCGAGGCGATCCTGGATCTCGAAGTACTGCTTGCCCTTCCAATCCTTCGAAAGCTCCATCGCGAACCGCCGAAGGTGCTTGGCGCGCGGGTCTTCTGTGACGTACACGCGGTGTCCGAAGCCCGGGAACTTGTACTTCTGCTGCAGCGCCTTGTCGACGAACGAGTCGACATGATCCGGCGATCCGATCTCATCGAGCATCTTCATCGTCCCGTCGGTCGCGCCGCCGTGCAGTGGACCCTTGAGCGCGCCGAACGCTGCGGTCACGGCCGCGTGCATGTCGGCGTTCGTGCCAGCGACGACGCGCGCCGTAAAGGTCGACGCGTTGAGGCCGTGCTCGGCCTGCAGGATGAAGAAGGTGTTCAGCACCTCCGCCGCGCGCGGGTGTCCATCGATGCCCGCCATGTGCGCGAAGTTCGCCGCGTGACTCAGGGATGGGTCCGGCGGGATCGGCTGCTCGCCGCGGCGGCGTCGCATGTAGCTCGCGAGGATCGTCGGCAGCTTCGCGGTGAGGCGGATCGCTTTCCGATACTCCGCCTCCTGCGAGTTGTCGCCTTCGGCTGGATCCTCGCCAGCGGACGCCGAGGCGACCGTGCGCAGAACGTCCATCGCGGTGCCGCTCTCCGACATCTCCTGCAGGATGTTCCGCAGGAACGGCGAGAGCGTGCGGTGCTTCACGAGCTCGGCCTTGAAATCGCGCAGCTGGTCCTTCGTCGGAAGGTCGCCGTTCAGCAACAGGTAAGCGATTTCCTCGTACTCGGCCCTGGTGGCGAGCTCGTCGATCGAGTACCCGCGGTACACGAGGCTGTTGTCCTCGACCTTGCAGATCGCCGTGGTCGTCGCCACCACGCCCTCGAGCCCGCGCGTGGCCACCTTCGAGTGGCTTTCGTCGGTCACGTTTCGAGTGTCGCATAACGGTGTCGACCGGCCGCTTGCCGCTCGCTCGGCTGCACCGCCTCTTGCTTGCGCGGAAAACCCGGAGTACAGTCGCGCCCTCAAGGTCAGTGGTGACTAAACACCGTGGGGAGGACGAAACGGACGCGGCGCGGCCGCGTTAGGCGCCTTAGGGTGCCCGCCTTTTAACTGAAAGCCCCTCATCCCACCCACCAGCGGAGGGCGGCGGCCATCGGGCCGGCGCCCTTTCGCTATCTTGGCTGGAGGAACGGTGAAGGCAGGAGCTACGGTTCAGGTGCGTCGTCCCCGCGTCCCGCGTGAGGCTTATCGAGCCACCGCGCGCTCGGCGGGCATCGCTCCACGTTTACGGCGGCGCACGCTGGCTCTGGACGCCGCGATCCTCGCCGTTGCCGCCGCCTTCCTGATCGTGACCGGTCCCCTGATCGGCGCTGGCGTCGCCGACGGTATCCGCCAGATCACGGCAAGCGTCAGCGAGTCGATCGGCGGACAGCTGGGTACCGCCCAGATCGAGCTTCCAAGCGGAGCCGGCAACGTCGTTGGCGCCGAACCGGTGGTGAATGGTCTTCCGGATTTCACTCGTGACAACGAGCTGCAGCTGTCGGGCCGCGTGCCGTCGTTCGCTCTCGCGCCGGGGCGCAGCGTGGAGATCGTGCTCAACGCTGTGGTCGTCGGGAACGCCGAGCTTGATGACACCGGTACGTTCGCGGCGACGCTGATCCTGAGAAACGGAGCGAACGCGATCGGTCTGACACTGTTGTCGGGCAAGGACGTGGTCGCGCGCTCCTCCTACACCGTCATCCTCGATCGCGAGCCGCCGGTGCTCACGCTGCTCGGGCCCACCACCGGTGCCAGCGTGGAAGGTCCGAACGTGGTGGTGCTTGGGAAGGCCGAGGTCGGTGCGACGGTGACCGTGAACGGGCGGACGGTCGTGCCCGGGCAGGATGGGTCGTTCAGCGAGACGTTCACTCCGCCGGTGGGCCCGGTCGCGATCACCGTGATCGCACGCGACCGCGCCGGCAATGAAACGACAGCGAAGTCGAACGTGACGCTGCGCGCGCCCACCAGCGCCACGACTGTGGTGACAGTCACGCTCGATCGCGCACGAGTGCGCCCGGGTGAGACCGTCGTGGCCAACATCCGCGTCACAAACAACGGAACTGGGATGGCCGGCACGCGGGCAACGCTATCGGTCGGGCTCATCACGATCGGCAGCTTCGCGACGGACGCCTTCGGCAATGCGCGCTTCGGCTTCGCGGCACCGCCGACCGAGGGCGAGACGGCGGTCTTCGTGTTCGCGGGCGGCACATCGGGGAGGGCCGTACTCACCGTCGCCCGCTGAGTCCCGGATACCGGGCGATACTGCCCCGGTGACATCTGCCGAGCTCGTGCTGTTCTCGCTTCTGGGTGGTACCGCGC
>JANMSU010000166.1:0-4074 GCA_031389835.1 Chloroflexota bacterium | reverse complement strand
GGACGTCGCACGGCCACCACTGCTTGAACTTCTGCTCGTCGGTGCCGAAGCCGGCTCCGGTCACGTAGTTGATGAGCGCATCGAACCACACGTAGACGGTGTGGCCAGGCTTGTCGGGAAATGGGATCCCCCAGGTGAGATTGCGGCGCGACACGCTGATGTCGCGCAGGCCGCGGTCCAGCCAGCCGAGCACTTCGTTGCGCCGGATCTCGGGAACGCAGAACTCGGGATTCTCGCGATACAGATCCTTGAGCTTCTGCTCGTACTTGCTCAGCCTGAAGAAGTAATTCTCTTCCTTGAGGCGCTGGATCTCACGGGTCGGATGGATCGGGCAGTACCCATCGACGAGATCGCCCTCCTCGTAGAACGCCTCGCAGCCGGTGCAGTACCAGCCTTCATACGTGGTGAGGTACACGTCGTCGTTCCGGGTCCAGCGTCGGACGAACTCCTGCACGCCAGCGACGTGATCGGGGTCGGTGGTGCGGATGAAACGGTCGTACGAGATGTTCCAGAGATCGGCCATCTGCTGGAACTGAGCGGAATACTTGTCGACCAGCTCACGCGTCGGGATGCCCTGCGCCTTCGCGGCCTGCTCGTTGCGCGTCGCGTTCTCATCGGTGCCGGTCAGGAAGTAGACGTCCTCGCCACGCTGCCGGTGGAAGCGCGCAAGCGCATCCGCGCCAGCGAACTCGTACCCGTGATGCAGACCGGGCCGATCGTTGACATACGCAATGGCGGTCGTGACGTAGAACTTCATGGGAATTTGCTCGGTATTCTAGGTCGACATGTCCCACGTCCACCGACCTTGAGTCGCTCCGCCGTCGCGGTCTTCACGCGCGTGATGAGCTCCGGGACCGAGGTCGGTGCGTTCCACACCTACTGCGACACACCGGCCACGGTCGATCCCGGGCGCCTGCGGGCGTCGGGCGAGGTCGTGCTGCAGTCCGTCCTCGAGATGGCGGCAACCGAATGAGGCGTCTGCTCCTGACAGCGCTGTTGGTCGCAGCGTGCGGATCGACCACGGTCGTCGCGTCGCCCACGCCGCCCCCCTCGCCCAGCGCGTCGCCGACCGCGGCGGTTGCCGTGGGGAGTGCCGTGTTCGACGGCATCCGCGCCCGAGATCACGTCGCGTACCTCGCGGATCCGGCGCGCGGCGGCCGGTACAGCGGCTCGCAGGGGTACCGCGACGCCGCCCAGTACGTCGCGGATCAGTTCAAGGCGATCGGCCTCGAACCGCTCGGCGACGGCGGAAGCTACTTCCAGCGCTTCCCGATGCCGATCGTCGATCTCAGCGCCACGCCTGTTCTTACGCGCACCGGCGCCGACGCGAAGTCGTGGAAGCACCGTGTCGACTTCACCGAGACCGTCGGTGGCCGCTCCGGCAACGGGACGGCCGAGGCCCCTGTCGTCGTCGTCGGCGGTGGGGCGAAAGGCAGCGGGCAGGACGACTTCGCGGGCGTGTCGGTGCGCGGGCGGATCGCGCTCGTCACCGGCCCGACGACGGGGACCGCCTCCGAAGCGTCGTTTGCGGAGGGCGCGATCGGCGTCCTGGTGGTCGGCGACGTCTCGATCCGCTACTCGTACATCCCGCGCTTCTTCAACGACCCGATCCCGGTCTTCGCGATCACCGAGAGCGCGGCGAACGAGCTCCTAGCGCCGTCGGCCAGGACCGTCGCCCAGGTGCAGAGCGCCGTCCGCGCGCGACGATCGAACCCCGCCGCACCGTCACCAGCGTTCGAGACGAACGTCACCGTCCGAATGTCACTCCCTCTAACACCGGTGCGCGAGGTCGAAGGCGTGAACATCATCGGTCTGCTGCGCGGGACCGATCCCGAGCTTTCAAAGCGCGCCATCCTCGTGGGCGGCCATCTCGATGGCGTCGGCACGGACCCCGACGGAACGGTCTTCCCCGGCGCGAACGACAACGCCTCGGGGCCGGCGGTCACCATCGAGGTCGCGCGCGCTCTCACCGCGAAGCGCGCTGAGCTGAAACGCTCCGTCATCTTCGTCGCGTTCGCCGGCGAGGAGGAGGGGCTGCTCGGCTCGGAGGCGTACGTAACGCGAATGGGCGTGTCGCCGGGGCGCGTCGAAAGCCTCGTCGCGTATCTCAACCTCGACGTCATTGGATGCTGCGGCAACACCATCGAGGCCTCCGAAGAGAGCCCGGCACTCGTCGACCGGATCCGCCTTGCGGCGCAGCGCCTCGGTATCCCGTTCCGGTCGATCCGCGGTGGCGGCAGCGATCACGCGACGTTCAGCAAGCGCGGCGTGCCCGCGGCGATCATCCTCTGGAGCGACATCATCCTGCACACGCCGCGCGACACGATCGCGCTCATCGAGGTGTCTCGGCTGCAGAAGGCGGGCGATGTCGTCACCGCGGTCACGCTCGAGCTAGGCCGAGGCGACGGTCCGTAACAGCGGCCGGTCCGTTATCGGAGAGTCAGCGCTCCGCTACGGGCTCGCGTCCACGTCCGTCGAGAACGGCTTCCCATCGGCGGTGACAAAGAAGGCAAGGAATTTCGCGGGTGCTGTGCCCTTGTTCCAGATCTGCAGCGCCGTGTCGGCCTGGATGGACGTCCCCTCACCCTTCTGAAGCGTCTTCATCGCGGCACCCTGCACCCGAAGCTCCACGCTGCCGTCCAGCACCAGGAGGGTCTCCAGTCCACTGTGCTTGTGGGCGGCCGTGCGGCCGTTCGGCTGGATCGTGACGACCCGCAGGCCCAGGGAGTAAGCACCTGCGGGTAGCGCAGCCAGATCAGCCGTTGCGAACGCTTCCTTCTGTCCGGGGAATGTTGCGGCTGCCGTGCGCGCGGTGTTCGGACGGATGCTGACGAAGTACCAAGAGTTCGCGGACGGACCGGGATTGGTGTGCGTGTGACCAACGTTTGCGGGCACGAACACCGCCTCGCCGGCCTTGACGTCCTTGGTCTCACCGCCCGTGATCGCGAGGCGGTGCGTGCCGACGTAGGTGTAGACGAAGCCGCCGATGTGCGCGTGAGTGATCGGGGCGCCGACGGACTGGGGTACATCGAGGTACTGGACGTACAGCGTGCCGGCCGGGAGCGCGTCAATCTTGCCGTCGCCGAGGTTGTCGGTCGTCGCGCTCGCCGCCTTAGCGGTGCTCGCGGCGATCGTCGGGCTTGTGCCCGCTGTCGACGGTCCCGCGGTTCCGCATCCCGCGATCACGATCGCGACTATCCCGAGCGAAGTGAAAGCACGTGCTCCGATCATTTCAAAGCCCCTTCCTTAGCGCGCTGACATGGTACGCGCAGAGAGCGAGTCAGTGCTTCTTCTTTGACGCGCTTCTACCAGCAGTCATACTGGACAAAGTCGAAACGCATCCGCCGGATCGGTCGGCTTTCCGAAGCCAAGCTGCTCGAACTCTCCGATGCTTTGAGGTTCGCGCTTCAGCTCGACTGAGCACCCCAGCGGCATTCCCTCATGCGCCGTGCTCCAATACTCCGAAAAGCAACGGGAGATACGCATCGTGGAGCGAACGATCATCGGAACCAGGTCACCGGGCAGCCCGCTTTCACCTGCTGTGCGTTACGGCGACCTGCTGTTCGTGTCGGGGCAGACAGCGGCCGACATTGACGGACTCGAGGCTCAAGCGCACGCGGTCCTGAAGAAGATCCGCGACCTCGTGCAAGCTGGCGGTGGCGACCTCGGCGATGTACTTCGCTGCGGCGTTTACCTCTCGGATATCCGGCTGCGCGATCGGATGAATGCGGTCTACGTCGAGTACTTCAAGGACGAGCCACCCGCCAGGACCACGATCGAGTGCAAGATGGCGGACGCCGCGGTGCTGGTTGAGATCGACTGCATCGCCGCGATCCCCAGCTAGACCGCGATCGCGGCAGCGCGCTCGGAGATCGTCGCGGCCGTCTTTGCGCGCAGGTCCTCGGCCGACTCGTCAGCGCTCTCGACGTCCGCCAGCGCGTTGTAGATGTTGCGCACCAGGCGGTGCGCTTCGGTCGGGGGCCGGATCGCTGCGAGTGTCTTGTCGAGCTGGATGGTGTGCTGCCTGAGATGTTCCTCGAAGCGATGCAGCCGGAAGCGGATCGGCATCGCGCC
>JANMSU010000141.1:0-9027 GCA_031389835.1 Chloroflexota bacterium | reverse complement strand
TGACGTCGCGATCGTCGTCCTCGCACTTGCGACGGGCCTGCGCCTGAACGAGCTCCGAAGCATCCAGTGGCCTGATGACTTCGACATCCGCCGCGGGTTCGTCTACGTCCGCGATCGCGCGGCGAAGACCGAGGCCGCGGTCCGCACCGTCCCTGTCGATCCGAAGGCGATCGTGTTCGTCGAGTCGTACGTCGCCGACCACCGACCATCGCGGCAGCCGGGTCCACTGTTCCTCAACCGCCACGGCGAGCCCCTCACGTACTACGGCTTCTCCGCGATCTTCCGTCGGCTCCGTGCACACCTCCCTGCGGAGGTCGACTTCAAGATTCACCGCACACGGAACACCGCGATCACGAACTGGCTCCGCGCGGGGACGGATCTTTACACGACCATGCACCTGGCCGGGCATAAGAGCCCGAAGGTCACCGAACGGTACGCCGGCGGGTTCTCCGACGAGGAGCTCGCCCGCTTGGCGAGACCCGCGTTCTCGATGATCTACGGCAAGAAGGCCAGTTAGTCACCCGATGAAAAACACCCGGTCTCGGAGGACAGTCACCTGGCTCCCCGATGCGAGAATCATCAAGCCTGCACTGAGGGCCCGTAGCTCAACGGTAGAGCAGGGGACTTTTAATCCCTTGGTTCCGGGTTCGAATCCCGGCGGGCTCACCGCCGAGCGGCGCGTCTCCACAGCAGCACGTTCAGCGTCGCCGCGCCCGTGAGGAGTACCAGCACGACGCAGAGGACCGCCTCGCGCTGACCCTGGAAGGCGAACCAAGGGGGTGTCAGCACCGCGACCTGGAACGTCCAGTACGCGAGCGCGAGCGTGTGCGCCCACAGCCAATCCGCTTTCATGCGTCCGCGCAGGTACGGGCTGAGCAGCGCGATCCCGACGGCCGCCTCGACGAGGTGCCCGAGACCGCTCACGAACTGGATCTCCGTCTCGTGCGGGATCGTGTCGTGGAAGCGGATGAGGATCTCGCTCGAAAGGACGATGCTGCCGAGACCGAAGTAGGCGAGGATCACGGCGAGCGTCGGCGCCCCACGCCGCAGTATCTGTGTGCGTTGAGGCAGCACACTCACGATCACCGCACCGAGAAGCAGACCGGTGGTCATCACCGTCGTCGAGCTGATGAACAGGTGAGGGTTGCCGAAGACGTACGCGAACAGTCCGCCGATGTCGCCGAACGAAGGGAGGGCCGAAGCGAGCACCGGTCCCCTTCCTTCTTCGCGCGAGGCCCGCGGCCCCTATCGGGATAACTACAAGTCCTCATGGACAGCACGCTCCGCTCGTGTCCGAAGCGGATCAGCGCGGCGACGAGCGGTCAGCGCGATGGATCGAAGAGCTCGGCGTCTGGGTGTGTGCTGCCGCGCACGAGCGCAGCGACGAGCTCTGCCGAGGCCGGACCGAACGACATTCCGTGGCCGGTGAAGCCGCCGCACACGAACAGACGCTCGCCGACGCGTCCGATGTACGGCAGCGCGTCGTGGGAAAACCCCATCGTGCCGGCCCAGCGGTGCGTGACCGGAGCGGTGATCCTGTGCTCGTTTAGGAAAGCGTCGAGCTGCTTTTGGATCGCGTCGGTCGTGCGCTCCTCCTCGCCGACCTCCTCCTCGATGGCGGTATCGCGCCAGCCCCCGACGAGGACGCGGCCATCGGGCGTCTGACGCCAGTAGCGATAGCCGCGGTTGGCGTACGCCGGCCGCTCGAACACGCGCGCCGTGGCGGCTGTCGCGAGCATCTGCCCTCGCACCGGCCGCACCCGCGAGGACGCGAGGTGTGCCGTGTACGCGTTGGTGCACAGGACGACCGCGCCGGCGCGCACGACGCCGGCCGCGCCGCGGGCCTCGCTTCCCTTGACGGTTTCCACCCGGGTCGACTCGTAAATGCGGGCTCCTTTCTTCACCGCGGCAGCGGCAAGCCCGCGTACCCAGCGGACGGGATGCATCTCGCCGTCTTCGGCGTAAGTCGCCCGGTGCGACGCGCGGTCGACGCTGACCGCGACGCCCTCTGACGACAGCCGTTGGGCGCTCTCCTCGATCTCGCGCCACTCGTCGTCGTCGCCCGCGATCTGGTCTGACCCGTTCCACTGGAGTTCGCAGTCGATCGCGTGCTCCTCGACCAGCGAGCGAACGAGCGCCTGCGTGCGTTTGGTGAAGCGCCAGATCCGAAGCGCATCTCGCTCCCCGTAACGATGTGAGGCGGCGACGAAGTTCTCGGCGACGCCGGCCAGCAGGAAGCCCGCGTTGCGGCCGCTCGCCGCTTCAGCGACGCGCCGCGCCTCGAGCAGGACGACTTTCGCTCCCGCGGATGCGAGGAAGTACGCGGTCGCGATACCTGCGATGCCGGCGCCCACCACGGCGACGTCCGCCGTTACATCGCCATCGAGCGGCGGATAGCGGGGCGAAACTTCACCGTCGAGCCACAGACTCATCGTCGAAGTCTTCCACGTCTCCGTTACGCTGGCGTTACTTCCGTTCGCGTCCGGCCGGCGTGAGTTCCTGCGCGATTGAGTTGAGGGGTGGGGAATGGTTCGTCGTTCGCTGACCGCATTCGTTGCGTTCGCTCTTGTGCTTATGAGCGCGCCGCTGGGAGCAAAGCCTGCAGCGGCCGCGGGAACGATCGGTCTCGCTGCTTTGGGAATCGCCTACACGGAGGACTTCAACACACTCGCGAACACCGGCACCTCCACCGCGACACCCAACGGGTGGGGCATCAGCGAGATCGGTACTGCTGCCAACGACTCATATGCCGCTGGCACTGGGTCGAGCCAAACTGGGAACACCTACAGCTTCGGCACGGCAGCCAGCTCTGAGCGTGCCCTTGGCGCGCTGTTGAGCAATGCGCTCAATCCGATATTCGGCGCGAGCTTCACGAACAACACCGTCGCCGAGCTCACGAGACTCGACGTTTCCTACACCGGCGAGCAGTGGCGGATTGGTGCGCTCGCGCGGACAGACCGGATCGACTTCCAGTGGAGCACCGATGCGACATCGCTCACGACGGGTACGTGGAGCGACGTTGATGCGCTTGACTTTACCGGTCCGGTGACGACCGGGACGATCGGACAGTTGGACGGAAATCTCGCTGCCAATCGCACAGCTTTGGCCGGCTCCATCGTGGCGAACATCCCGTCTGGATCGATCTTCTGGATTCGCTGGACCGACTTCAACCCCGCCGGCTCCGATGACGGCCTCTCCGTCGACGACTTCTCGCTCACCCCGCGTCAGTCTGACCAGGCGCCGATCATCACCGCCACGAGTCCGGTCAGCGGTGCCTCCAGCGTTGCGCTCGACGCGAACATCACCTTGACCTTCTCGGAGCCTGTGAGCACCACTCGAGACTGGTTCACGATCGTGTGCGCGACAAGCGGATCGCACACTGCGAACGGGTCCGGTGGACCTACGACATTCACACTCGACCCAGTCGCGAACTTTGCTTCAAACGAGTCGTGCACGGTCACGGTAGTCAGGGCCGGTGTCACCGACCAGGATGCCGACGATCCGCCCAACAACATGGCCGCTGACTTCGCACTTACCTTCCAGACGGCCGATGTCCTCGTGTGCGGCGACATCGCGACGAAGGTCCATCAGGTTCAGGGCAGCGGCGCGGCGACCCCGATGAGCAACGCGATCGTCGTTGTCGAGGGCGTCGTCGTAGGCGACTACCAGCAAGCGGGTGGTTTCAACGGCTTCTACGTTCAGGAAGAGGCTGGCGACGCGGACGCGGATCCGCTGACGTCGGAAGGCATCTTCGTCTTCAACACCAGCTTCGCGGTGAACAGTGGTGATGTCGTGCGTGTCCGCGGCCGCGCCGGCGAGTTCTCGGGGCAGACGCAGCTGAGCTCGGTCAGCGCTCTCCTTGTCTGCTCCTCCGGCGCCACGGCGCCGGCGGCTCCAGTCAGCCTACCGGTGGCGGACATCGCGGATCTCGAGCGCTTCGAAGGGATGCTCGTCAACTTCGCGCAGACGCTCACCGCGACCGAGGTCTTTACCCTCGCCCGGTTCGGCGAAGTCAGTCTCTCCGGCGCTGGGAGGCTGTACACGCCGACGGCCGTCACGACTCCTGGCGCCGCTGCGATCGCGCAGGAGCAACTGAACGATCGGAGTCGGATCATCCTCGACGACGGGAACAACCAGCAGAACATCGACCCGACTCTGTACCCGCAAGGTGGCCTGTCAGCTAGCAACACGCTCCGCGTCGGCGACACCCTCGCCGGCCTCACTGGTGTGATGGATTTCCGCTTCAGCAGTTACCGCGTTCAGCCCGTCGGACCGATCTCATTCGCGCACGCGAATGCCCGGACCGCAGCGCCGGATGGCGTTGGAGGTAATCTCAAGATTGCTTCGTTCAACGTCCTCAACTTCTTCAACGGCGACGGCCTCGGGGGAGGCTTCCCGACGGCGCGCGGCGCGACGACTCCATTCGAGCTCCAGCGGCAGCTCGTGAAGGAAGTCAGCGCTCTAATGGCCATGAACGCCGACATCGTGGGCCTGATGGAAATCGAGAATGACGCTCAGCCCAACAGCGCGCTGGAGGACCTCGTCGAAGCCCTCAATGCTGTAATGGGCGCGGGGACCTACGCGTTCATCGACACGGGCGTGATTGGGACCGACGCGATCAAGGTCGCCCTCATCTACAAGCCCGCCGCGGTCACGCCGATCGGCCTATTCAAGACGATCACGTCGGCGGTGGATCCGCGCTTCGTCGACACTCTGAATCGACCCTCGCTTGCGCAAACATTCGAGCACAACATGTCCGGTCAGACGCTCACCGTCGTCGTCAATCACTTGAAGTCGAAGGGCTCCAGCTGCAACCACGTCGGCGACCCCGACCTTGGCGACGGGCAGGGCAACTGCAACAAGACACGGACCGCGGCGGCTGCAGCACTCGCCTCCTGGCTCGCGACCGACCCGACGAGCAGCGGCGATCCCGACTTCCTGATTCTCGGCGACCTCAACTCGTACACGTTCGAGGACCCCATCACGACGCTCACGAGCAGCGGCTACACCAATCTGATCAGGACGTTTGGCGGTCTCACGCCTTACTCATACGTGTTCCAGGGCGAGTCCGGTTATCTCGATCACGCTCTCGCGACATCGTCCCTCGCGTCGCAGGTCACGGGTGTGACTGACTGGCACATCAACCCCGACGAGCCGATCGCGCTCGACTACAACGTCGAGTTCAAGACCGCGAGCCAAGTCAACACGTTTTATGACTCGGGTCCCTACCGGTCCTCCGACCACGACCCCGTCATCGTTGGGTTGCAGTTCGACGTTCTGGCAAGCACAAGAGCAAACGTTGAGGGCGCTCCCCTCTGGGCTGGCGACATCAGGACGAAGGTAAACGTCAACGGGATGAGCGGCGAGGCCAAGGGCCGCGTCACGTTCGAAGGTGCCGGTCGCTCGTACGACTCCACCCGGATCGAATCGATCGTGGCCTCAGGGTCCGACGCAACGGTCTTTGGTTCCTTCGGCTCGGTGCTGTTTCGCCTCGATGTCCACGACGGTGGCAGGGACGGCGCGGACAGCCTGCGCCTCCGGACCTCCGACGGCTACGACTCGGGCGTGCTCACGGAATCGCGTGGCCAGCTCGTCGTGCACGCGGATTGAGCTAGGCCTTCACCTTCGCTTGGCAATACGCGTAAAGGGCGTCGAGGATCGGCCTCGACGCCCTTCGCTGTTCCTGGTCGTCGGGGTGGTGCATTGCGCGCACGCCGTCGAGGAGCGCTTCGACACCGCGTGACTCCGGAGTCAGATCCTTGTCGTCGGTGTCGGCACCGCGGATGACTTTCGCCATGTAGGCCATCGCCGGGTCCTTGTCGAGCGCGTAGCGGTGCACGAACGCGTCGAAGCTGCACTCGGCGCCGTGATGGCCGAGGTAGGCATCCTTGATGTCGTATGGGGTCCCGCCGGCGCGTTCCGCCTCGGCAGCGACCATGTCGCTCGCGACGTAGAGGAACTCCGCGTCCCTGTCGACGAAGCGCTCGATGAGCCATGGACACGCGACGCGATCGACACGGGGGTGCTCGCGTGTGATCCAGCGCGCCATCGGTGCGATGCTAGGTCGAACGGGGAGGTGCCGGGATGAACATCAAGAAGATCGACTCAGTCACGATGCCGGTGCGCGACATCAAGCGCAGCGCCAGGTGGTACGCGGAGACGCTCGGCCTCGAGGAGATCTGGCGCCAGGACGAGAACAAAGGCGTCGGATTCGGGGTCGGCGACAACTCGGCCACGCTGAACGTGTTCGAGGAAAGCGGCGGCATGCGCCTCATCATCCAGGTCGACAGGGTCGACGATGCTCGCTCGGAGCTCGAGCGCAAAGGCGTGAAGTTCGAGGGCGCGACCGAGACCGTCGAAGGGATCGAGCACGGCGAGGGCTGACCGCGTACATCCGCGCGGTTTCGATGAACGTAGAGTCTTCGTGACCCCGCGTTTGATCCTCCGCGCCGCCGGCTGTCTGGTCCTTCTGGCGCTGGCCGCGTGCGGCGGCGCGAGTGCGACACCCACGCTGCGTCCGAACGAGGTGCAGGTCATCGAGCCGGCGGGCAGGGAGGCGGACTGGACCTATGCCCCCAAGGAGCTGCGCGTGGCCGCGGGCACGACGGTCACGTTCGTGAACAAGGGCAAAGAGTTCCACACCATCACCTCGGATGACACTGGACGACCGTTCGATCTCGGGATGGATAGCGGCAAGAACGCCACGTTCACGTTCGATAAGGTTGGTGTGTTCGCGTATCACTGCGGGGTCCATCCGCAGATGACGGGGGTCGTACGTGCTTGTGAAGGTTCCTGTCCCTAGCCGCGTCGCCGCGCTCGCTCTGCTGCTTCTGGTGCAGGCCGCGTGTGGTGGAGCCGCGTCGCTGTCACCGACGGCTGCGGCCGTGACCGCCACGCTGACGGCCACCCCGGCCGTCACAGCCGTGACGACGACCGCACCGCAGGCGAACGCGATCACCTGGACCGTCGACGCCAGCTCGAAGGCAACGATCAAGGTCCGCGAGCAGCTCGTGCGGCTCCCTTCGCCGATCGATGCGCTCATCACGATCACTGGCGCCCAGGGAAGCTTCACGCTTAACTCCGACGGCACGTTCGCGCCGAACTCCAAGGTCAGCGCGGACATGACGACGGTCACCACGGACGACCGTCAGCGCACGGACAGCATCAGGCGCGACCCGCTCGAGGTCACGCGGTTCCGTACCTCCGAGCTCGTGCCGAAGACGACGACCGGTCTGACCCTGCCACTTCCGAGCTCGGGAGAGTTCACGTTCAAGCTCACGGGTGACCTCACGCTGCACGGCGTGACGAAGTCCGTCACCTTCGATGTGCGCGCGACGCGCGGGGACGGCAAGCTCATCGCGACGGCCACCGCGAATCCCAGCTGGAAGTTCGGCGACTTCGGCATGCAGCCACCGACCTCGTTCTCGGTCCTCTCGATCGTCGACGAGATCCGAATGGAGTTCGCGCTGGTCGCGAACGAGGCTAGGGCGTAACGGGCGTCGCGAGGTCGGGCTTCGGCGCGAACACGTAGCGGATCGAAAGAGCCGCGATCGCGGCCCCGAGCAGCGGGCCGATCCAGTACACGTACCAGTTGTCGAAGAACAGCGCCGGGACCGCGGTCGCGACGTGCCGTGCGGGATTCATCGCGGCGCCGGTGAGCGGACCGCCCATCAGGATGTCGGTCGCGACGGTGAGCCCGATGCCGAAGCCCGCGATTCGAGGTGCGAGGGGCGACACGGCGGTGCCGTAAACGGCCCACACCAGGAAGACCGTCAGCAGCGCCTCCACGCCGATGCCCACAGGTACGCTCACTCCGTTCGCGAGCCCCGGCGTGCCAAGGTGCGTCTTATCGATGGCCGCGAGCGCGAAGTCGAAGACACTGCGAAGCGCGAAGCCCGCCAGGAGACCGCCGGCGAGCTGAGCGACGACGTAGGTCGGCACGCGGGACCACGGATGCCGGCCCAGGATCGCGAGCGCGAACGTCACGGCCGGGTTGAAGTGCGCACCCGAGAGCGCGCCGAACGCCGAGATCGCCACAGCGAGCGCGACGCCATGCGCGAGCGCGACCGTGAGCGGACCACCAGCGCTGCCGTTGGCGTCGGCGATGATCGCGCCCGCTCCGATGAAGATGAACCAGAACGTGCCCGCGGCTTCCGCCAGCAGGGCACGGGTGTGCCCGCCCATCACGCGTCCCTCCCTAATCCTCGGGTATTGTCCACGCGTGGCTGATTTCCGTCCCGTCGAGGCGATGAAGGCCCGGATCCTGAGTATCCGCGCCGCCCCGGCCGACACGACCGCTCTGAATGCGAACGCGGAATGGGTCGAGGTCCAGGCGACGCTCGACAGCGATCTCGCCAACTGGCGGCTGCAACACCTCCGCGCACTATGGCGCGAAGAGGTCTCGCGACCCGTCGAATGGGAGTGGGTCTACACCTGGGGCTCGCCGTCCTTCGTACGCCAGGGGGAGATCTACCGGATCCACTCCGGCTCGCGCGTGCGCGCGGCCATGCACCCGATCGCTGACGACCTCGTTGGCGGTCGCAAGCACGTCTACATCGCCGGGCCGGTCGCCGCCGGTCGGCTTCTCTGGAGTCGCGGCGATTACGCGCGTCTCGTCGATGCCTTCGGAACGGTCATCGACGAGATCGTGGTTTGGCCACCGGAGAGCGCGCCGCAGAAGACCGAGCAGTCCGCTTCCTCGCCGACTTCGCGCTAGCGCTCGCGGTCTTCGCCGCCGCTTTTCCTGCCTTCGACGTCGTTCGCGCCGGGCGATACTGCTTCGTCTCGACGGCGATCTTGCGGATCACCTTCTCGAGCACCGTCACGCCGATGCCGGGACCGGTCGGCACGCGCATCGTGCCATCCGGCTCCACCGTGAATGGCTCGCCGATGATCTCCGTCTCGAAGTAGCGCTCGGACGCCGCCACGTCGCCGGGCAGCTTGAAGTTCGGCAGCGAAGCCAGGTGAACGTTGTGCGCGCGACCGATACCCATCTCGAGCATGCCCCCGCACCACACGGGAATGCCG
>JANMSU010000134.1:0-2247 GCA_031389835.1 Chloroflexota bacterium | reverse complement strand
GCGAGCCACTCGTCGAAGAAGCGTGGGGCGTCATCCGGCCGGCAGAAGTACTGCATCTCCATCTGCTCGAACTCGCGCGACCGGAAGATGAAGTTTCCCGGCGTGATCTCGTTCCGGAATGACTTCCCGATCTGCGCGATGCCGAACGGGAGCCGCCTACGCGTGGATTGCTGCACGTTCTCGAAGTTGACGAAGATGCCCTGCGCGGTCTCCGGCCGCAGCCACGCCACCGACGCGGTGTCCTCTGCGGGGCCGACGAACGTCTTGAACATCAGATTGAAGCGGCGCGGGTCCGCCAGCTTCTTCTCGCCGCAGCTCGGACAGGCGACGCCGCTCACGTCGATCTGGTCCGATCGCCACGCGTCCATCAGCTGCTCGCCATTCGGCAGCTCGTCGATCCGGTAGCGCTTGCGGCAGTTCCGGCACTCCACCAGCGGGTCGGTGAAGTTCTCGACGTGCCCGGACGCTTCCCAGACCTTCGGGTGCATGAGGATGGCGGCATCGATGCCCACGACGTCCTCGCGCAGCTGCACCATGGCGCGCCACCACGCGCGCTTGACGTTGTTCTTGAGCTCGACACCCAGAGGCCCGAAGTCCCAGGTCGCGCCGGCTCCACCGTAGATCTCGCTCGACGGGAAAACGAACCCCCGCCGTTTCGCGAGAGAGGTGAGCTTGTCCGCTACATCCGACGCGCTCACGTCGCCGCGGGGCTCGGGAGCGGTGGCAGCGCGCGGATCTCATCGATCAGACGGGCCGCGGTGATCTCCCGGTCGATGACGTGCTGCACGAAGAAGCGCATGTGGTGCTCGAGCTCGCTCGCGAGGGCCGCGTCGACGCGCAGCTGCGCCGCGCTCGCGAAATCGCTCAGCAGCAGATAGCGCAGCGACTTAAGCGCGCGCACCGTGAGCGTGAGCTGGGAGCTTGCCCTGGCCGCGCATGGCGCGCAGAGCGCGCCGCCCGCGACGGCGCTCCAGGCGTTCTGCCGCTCCTGCAGCGGCTCGCGGCAGGAAACGCACTCGTACAGCTCCGGCCGGAAACCGGAGCGATCCAGCAGGTGCAGGTCGAACCAGCGGCAGACCAGCGCCGGTTCGTGCCCCGCCTCGAGGTGCCGCAGTGCCGTCTCGAGCAGATCGAAGACCGGCGCGGATGGCGCGTGCTCGACGGTGAAGCGGTCGGTGAGCTCCGCGACATACCAGCCCGCCGCGATGCGCAGCAGGTCGTCGCGGAGGTTCGGGTAGACCGCTCGGCTCTCGGCTCCCGTGAGCACGTCGAGCTCACGACCGCGTGCCAGCTGATAGGTGGCATGCGTCAGCGGCTCCGCGTGCCCCGCCATGCGGCTCGTCGCACGCCTGATGCCCTTGGCAACGACGTGGAGCTTTCCGAAGTGGCGGCTGAAGAGCACGAGGATGCGATCTGCTTCTCCGAAATCGACCGTCCGCAGGACGATCGCCTCGGCGCGATACGTGCGCGACGCCATCAAGAAGGCATGCTAATCGCTCGTGACAGTGCGTGGACGTCCGCGCACGTATCATCGAACGCGGTGGGCACGCAGTCACCACAGGCGCTTCTCGAGGCACGCGTCGCCTCGATCGATGAGGAGATCCGCTCGTTACTGACGCAGCCGGAGCCGGCGCTGCAGCCGTTCTACGGGATGATGCTGTACCACCTCGGTCTGGACACAGCGCGCTCGCGTGGTGGCAAACGCCTCCGGCCCCTGCTCTGCTTGCTGTTATTCGAGGCGCTCGCGGGAGCGCCGCAGCGGGCACTGCCAGCCGCCGCGGCGATCGAGCTCCTGCATAACTTCACCCTCATCCACGACGACATCGAGGATCAGGATCCGGCGCGCCATCACCGCCCCACGGTGTGGTCCGTGTGGGGAGTGCCCCAGGCGATCAACGCCGGCGACGGGATGTACGCGGTGTCGCGCCTGGCGGTCCAACGCCTCCGGAAGCTGGGCTTTCCGGCCGAGCGCATCCTCGACTTTGCGAGCCTGATGGACCTGACCTGCGTCCGCGTGTGCGAAGGGCAGTTCCTCGACATCAGCTTCGAGTCGCGCACGGACGTCACCGCGGACCGGTACCGAGTGATGGCAGCGCGCAAGACCGGCGCCCTGTTCGCCGCGTCGGCGCAGAGCGCCGCGATGCTTGCGAGCGACGACCCATCGGTGCGCGAGCAGCTCGCGCGCTTCGGTGAGGAGTTCGGGCAGGCGTTCCAGGCGCATGACGATCTGCTCGGCATCTGGGCCAC
>JANMSU010000131.1:0-6459 GCA_031389835.1 Chloroflexota bacterium | reverse complement strand
AGCTGCGGACCGCCTCGTTCATCGAAGAGGTGCGCGACATGACCACGACACAGTCTGAGACCGTCGTCGAGGACGGCGCGCGCGTCATGGAAGAGGAGAAGCGCCACTTCCTGGACCGGCGCAGCCAGGACAGATCAAGGACCGCGTCCACCGCGTGAGCGTTTCGCTCAAGGAGGACGGCATCGTCCTCATCACCGAGAACGATGGCTCGCTCCTGCTCGGTAGCGCGAGCCCGCTGGGGCTCTACTACCACGACACGCAGTTCCTCTCGGGGTACGCGCTCCGCGTGAACGGGACGCCGCCGATCCTGCTCTCGGCCAACACCGAGCAGAACTACGTCGCGACGTTCCAGCTGATGCGCTCCGAGGGGGCCACCCTCGGCACCGCGCGGCATGCGGCGGACGCGCTGTCGATCCGGCGCACCCGTTTCCTCGCGGACGGCATGCGCGAGCGCATCGGTGTGCTCAACGCAAATCCTCGGCCGGTCCGCGTCGCGCTGGAGCTCGAGTTCGAGGCGACGTTCCGCGACATGTTCGCGGTGCGCGGCCGCCGCGCGGACGCGACAACGCCCCATGAGATCAAGCGCGGCGCGCGCGAGGGCGGCATCGTATTCGAGCGTGTCGGCCGCGACGCGGTGCGGCGAACGACGGACATCACGATGCGTCCCGCTCCCGACCGCATCGACGGCAACGTGTTCCACATCGAGCGCGAGCTGCCACCGCAGGGCGTCCTCACGATCGAGCTCGCGGTGATCCCGCGTGAGGACGGCGCGGGCGCGGCGCCTTCGCCCGACCGCTTCGATGACGCGATCGATGCGCTCAACGCCCGCTATCGCCGTTTTCTGCGCAGCTGCGCGCGATACACGACGAGCTCCGAGACGCTGGACGAGGGCCTCATCACGCGCAGCGCGCTGGATTTGCGCGCGCTCATGGAGTTCCACGACAGCGGGCCGTACCCAACGGCAGGCATCCCCTGGTACGCCGTGCCGTTCGGGCGCGATGGCCTCATCTGCGCGTACCAGACGCTCGGGTGGAACCCGGACATCGCCCGCGGGACGCTGCGGCTCCTCGCCAAGTACCAGGGGCAGAAGGTCGACGACTACTCGGAGGAGGAGCCCGGGAAGATCTTCCACGAGCTGCGGCGCGGCGAGCTCGCCCGGCTGGGAGAGATCCCGCACCGCCCCTACTACGGATCCGTCGACGCGACGCCGCTCTTCGCGCTCCTCGTCGCCGAGACCGTGAAGTGGACCGCCGACCGCGAGCTCTGGCGCGAGCTGCTACCGGCGGCGGAGCGCGCCCTCACCTGGTGCGACACGTACGGCGACGCCGACCGCGACGGGTACGTCGAGTACGGCCCGAGGGCCTCCGACTTGAAGAGCCAGGGCTGGAAGGACTCGCTGCAATCGCTGTCCGAGCCCGACGGAACGTTTGCGAAGCTGCCGGCCGCGCTTGTCGAGGTCCAGGCCTATCTCTACGCCGCGAAGATGGGGCTCGCGGACTTGTACGCGCTCGACGGCGACGCAGCGCGAGCGGACCGTCTCCGCGGCGAGGCACGCGAGCTGCGCGAGCGCTTCGAGCGCGACTTCTGGATGCCCGACCAGGGCTGCTACGCGCAGGCTCTTGACGGCGACAAGAAGCAGGTGCGCGCGGTGACGAGCAACGCGGGCCACGCGCTGTGGTGCGGCATCGCGAGCCCGGACCGCGCGGCGATGGTGGTGCATCGGCTCATGACACCCGACATGTACACGGGCTGGGGTATCCGCACGCTCTCCAGCACGTACCCGACGTACAACCCGATGAGCTACCACAACGGCTCGGTCTGGCCGCATGACAACTCGCTGATCGCGCAGGGTTTCGCGCGGTACGGCTTCCGCGAGGAGGCGGCGGAGATCACCAGCGCGCTCATCGAAGCGGGCCGGCGTTTCCCCGACGCGCGTGTGCCCGAGCTCTATTGCGGGTTCCAGCGCGACCTGCGCTTCGCGTCGCGGCCGGCGGAGTACCTCGTCTCATGCATCCCTCAGGCATGGTCCGCAGGGATGATCTTCCTCGGCCTCCGCACGCTTCTCGGCCTCACGCCCGATCTCGCCACGCAGCAGCTGCAGATCGATCCCGCCCTTCCGCCGTGGCTCGAGCGCATCGATGTCCGCGACATGCAGGTCTTTGGCGCGCGGATGACGTTCCGCGTGCGGCGCGGCCCGAAGGGCGACCACGTCGCCGGCGGACAGGGCCGCCTCGCGCAGACCAGGACGGCCGCTCCCGCGTGACCCGCGGCGTGCGCCGCGTCCTCTTCATCCACTACACGACGCCGCAGATCCTCGGCGGGGTCGAACAGGTCATGGCCGCGCACGTCGCCGCACTGCAGGCCGCGGGCAAGGAGGTCGCGATCCTCGCGGGCCGCGGCGGCGCGAAGCCGCGCGGGGTACGCGTGATCCGCGTCGCGGAGGCCGACTCGCGCCATCCGGTCGTGGAGCGCGACCTCGCCGCACTCTCAACGGGAAACCGACCGACCGCGCACGACGCGCTGGTCGCGCGCCTTCTGAAGAAGGTCCGTCCGCACGTCGAGCGCGCCGACCGCGTCGTCGTGCACAACGTCATGACGATGCCACTGAACCTCGCGCTCACCGAAGTCCTCGTAACGCTGGCCCGGGAGAATCCGGATCGTTTCATCGCCTGGACCCACGACATCTCGTACTTCGACGAGCGGTACGCGTCGATGCGGCGCGAGGGCTCGCCGTGGGATCTCGTCGCGCGCGCCGTCCCGGGCGTCCGCTACGTCACCGTGTCGCAGCAGCGGGCCGAGCAATGGTCGCGGCTCACCGGGCTCGCCCTCGGCGAGATCGAGGTCGTGACCAACGGAATCGACGTGAGCGAGGTGCTCGGCCTTGCGCCGACCGGCATGCGCCTCGCGCAGCGCCTGGGCCTCTTCGACGCGGACCCGCTGCTGCTCGTTCCGGTGCGGCTCACGCGGCGCAAGCGGGTGGAGGCGGCGATCGACGCGACCGCGGCCCTCCGTCGACGCGGGCGCGCCGCGATGCTCGTCGTGACCGGGGCGACCGGACCGCACAACGCGGCGAACAGGGCGTATCTCGCCGAGCTGACCGCTCGCGCGAAGAAGGTCCAGGGAGTGCATCTCCTCGCCGCCCTCGACGTACGGCCCACGTACGCCACCGTCGTCGATCTCTTTTCGCTGGCCGACGTCCTGGTGTTCCCAAGCGAGAGCGAGGGCTTCGGGATCCCGATGCTGGAGGCCGGCTTGCACCGACTGCCGATCGTGTGCAGCGACCTCCCGGCCCTTCGAGAGACCGGCGGAGACGATCCCATCTACGTCCCGCCCGACGCCAGCGGCGACGTGATCGCGGACGCGATCGAGCGCGCGCTCGACACGCCGGTCATGCGGATGCGCGCCCGGGCGCGCGAGCACTCTTGGCACCGCGTGCTGCGCGAACGCGTGCTACCCGTCATCCTCGGGCGCGTCTGATGAAGTGCCTCGTCGCGATCGTCGATCCGGAGCGCGACCGCGCGGCGGTCGACCTCGCGCTGGCACTCGCGGCCGGCGACGAGGTCATCCTCGCGTCCGTCATCGAGGTGCCCGAAGGCGAGACCCTCGCGTCGGTCCAGCCGGAGGCGCGCCGCCTGCGCCGCACGCTCGATCAGCTGGCGCCCGGCGTCGCCCGCGTGCGCACGCTCGTGACCGTCGCGCGTCTGGGTTGGCAGGCGATCCAGGAGGCCGTCGCGAACGAGCGCCCCGACCTGCTGATCCTCTCCTGGCGGCGTCCGGGCTGGGATCTGCTCGGCACGACCATCGAGGACGTGCTCCGCGCGCCACCGTGCGACATCGCGGTGGTCAAGGGGCCTTTCTCTCGCGCGCGGCGGGTGCTCGTTCCGGTGCGCGGCGGCAGGTACGCCGATCTCGCGGCGAAGGTCGCCATCGGCTGGGCCCGCGCCCGCGGTGGAAGCGTGACCTTGCTCCACGTCCGCGGGGCAGGACGCACTCCGACGCTGTACCAGCTGCTCGGCGAGCGCGCGCTCGACGACCGCGTCGACCGCCTCGTGACCCGGACCGGTGATCCGGCGGAGGTCATCAAGGAGGAGCTGGCCGAGCACGACGCGATCGCGTTCGGCGCGACGGGTCGCGCCGGCCAGGAGGACCCGCTGGGCCCGGTCGGGCAGACCATCGTCGCGAACGCGCGCGCCGCGGTGATCGTGCGCACCGCCGTGCCGGTCGCGCCGAGCGCCTTCGCGGCGAAGCCGCCGCTGCCGGCGGATCGCGCCGGGCGCAGCCGCGCGATCGGCGAGCTTGTCGACAAGTGGTTCGTCCAGAACACGTTCGCATCGAGCGAGTTCGCGGACCTGCGCCGCCTGGTCGAGGCGAAGGAACGGCAGGGCCTCCGCATCTCCGTGGGCCTGCCGACGCTGAACGAGGACGCCACCATCGGTCGCGTCATCCGCGCGATCCGCACGCGGCTCATGGAGCGCTTCCCCCTCGTTGACGAGATCGTCGTGATCGACTCGGACTCGCACGACCGGACGCGCGAGATCGCGCGCGCCGAGGGTGTCCCGGTCCACATCCACAGCCAGATCCTTCCCGACACGGGTACCTACGTTGGCAAGGGCGAGGCGCTCTGGAAGAGCCTGCACGTGCTGAGCGGCGACATCGTCGTGTGGATCGACACGGACATCTCGAACACGCACCCGAAGTTCGTCTACGGGGTCCTCGGCCCGCTGCTCATGCGGCCGGACGTGCAGTTCGTGAAGGCCTTCTACCAGCGGCCTCTGCATATCGGCAGCGAGATTCAGGCGACCGGGGGCGGTCGCGTGACCGAGCTCTCGGCGCGTCCGATCCTCAACCTCTTCTTCCCGGAGCTCTCCGGGATGGTGCAGCCGCTGTCAGGCGAGCAGGGCGGACGGCGCGCGACGCTCGAGCAGCTTCCGTTCTTCACCGGTTATGGCGTCGAGACGGGACTGCTCATCGACATCCTGCAGCGAGCCGGCCTGGGCGCGATCGCGCAGGTCGACATGAAGCAGCGCATCCACCGGAATCAGGAGCTGCTCGCGCTCTCGAAGATGAGCTTCGAGATCCTCCAGGTCGCGCTGAAGCGCGTCGGTGAAGCGCACGGACAACGGCTCTGGGAAGACGCGAACGCGACCATCAAGCTGATCACGCCGCAGGAAGACGGACGACTTCACCTCGAGATGCACGACATCATCGCGACCGAGCGCCCGCCCATGGCGACGATCCCCGAATACATCTCCGCGCGTCGAAGTTGAAAGTCCTGCGCACCGCCCTGGAGGTCCGCGCGTGGCGCGCCGCTGCGGGCCGGGTCGGCTTCGTGCCCACGATGGGTGCACTACACGCGGGGCACATATCCCTCGTGGAGCGCGCCGTCCGTGAGACCGACGCGGCGATCGCGTCGATCTTCGTCAACCCGACGCAGTTCGGTGCTAACGAGGACTTCTCCGCGTATCCGCGGCGCGAGGCGGAAGACGTCGCGCTGCTCGAGAAGCACGGCTGCGCGATCGCGTTCGTGCCGCCGGTGGCGGAGGTCTACCCGCCGGGGGACGCCACGCGGGTGACACCGGGTCCGATCGCCGCGCCGCTCGAGGGCGCCGCACGACCCGGTCACTTCGTCGGCGTCGCGACGGTGGTCACGAAGCTGCTCGCGATCGTGCGGCCCGACATCGCATTCTTTGGGCAGAAGGACTTCCAGCAACTGCGCGTGCTGCAGACCACGGCGCGCGACCTTCGTCTCGGCGCGGAGATCGTCGGCTGCGCCACCGTCCGCGAGCCCGACGGCCTCGCGATGTCGTCGCGCAACGCGTACCTCACACCGGCAGAGCGGCGTGACGCGGTCGCGATCTCACGCGGCCTCTTCGCGGCGCGCGAGCTCTGGGAGCGCGGCGAGCGCGACCCGCGCGTGCTGCGCGAGCGTGTGCGCGAGCTCGTGCAGAGCAGCACCGTCGCCACGGAGTACTTATCGGTCGCCGACCCGATCACGCTCGACGAGCTCGACGCACCCGCCGACGCCGTCGTGATCTCGCTGGCGGCCCGTGTGGGAAGGGCGCGTCTCATCGACAATGTGCTGCTCGGGATGAAGATCGAGGAAGTCGCGTGAGCACGCTCGCCGAAGAGACGACGGCCGTCCCCGCCGGGCCAGCCGTTGAAGAGCTCTCGCTCCGCGAGGGTCGGGGCCGGACGTTCCTTGGAACGCTCACGGCCGCCCACTTCTCGCACCACGTCACGAACTCACTGCTGAACCCGCTGCTCCCATCGATCCGCGACGCATTCGCGCTCAGCTACGCGCAGAGCGGCATCGCGGTATCGGCGTTCGCGCTTTCGGCAGGTCTCGCGAACGCGCCATGGGGCGTGCTCGCCGACCGGATCGGGTCGCGCACCGTGATCGTGCTCGGCCTTCTCCTCATGGGCGTCGTCAGCGTCGCGCTCGCCACCGCCGGCGAGTAC
>JANMSU010000437.1:0-2766 GCA_031389835.1 Chloroflexota bacterium | reverse complement strand
CAGTAGTCGCGCGCCGTGGTCGTCGCGACCTCGACATTGAAGTGCGGCGCGAGACGCTGGACGAGCGAGCGCGCGTGCGCCTCGGCGCCGCCGCCGCCGATGTCGCCGTAGCGCTGCACGACGACCATGAGGCTCGGGTTCGTCATGCGGCGGTCAGCGCGACGAGCTGCGCCAGACGCGCGTCGAACGCGTCCCACGACGACTCGCGCTCCACCCACGCGCGCCCCGCGGCACCGAGCGCATCGCGCGCGGCGATCGCGCGGTCCAGCGACGCACCGAACTCGGTCGCGTCGCGGTACGTGACGCCGCCGCCGGAGCGCGCGACTTGTCCGGCGGTGACCGGATTGTCCGCGCGCACGACCACCGGCGTCCCGACCTGCCAGGCCTCGAGCAGGACGATGCCGAGGCTCTCGAAGCGCGACGGCAAGACCAGCGCATCGGCCGCCGCCAGCGCCGCGTACTTCTCTGTGTCCGGGATGCGGCCGATTGCGGCGACATCAGGGCGATCGGGTACGTCCATGCGCAGCGTCCCGGCGAGCACGAGAGTCGCGGCGCGCGCGTCCGGGCGCGATCGGTACTCGGTCCACGCGTTGATGAGGTCGTCGCATCCCTTGCCCTCGCTCACCTGACCGAGATACAGGACGATCGGACCCTCGAGCCCGTGCGCGGAACGGAACGCGGCGGCGTCGTACGCGCCGGGCGCGTCGAGACCGAGGCCGAGCGTTTCGTACGGGATGTGCTCGTTGCGGAAGGTGCGATGCACGAGGTCGCGCTCCTCCGGTGTCAAGAACCCGAAGGCGCGCGGCAGCTGGAACAGCGCCCGGTATGGCGCGAGACGCAGCGGCGCCTCGTCGTGCGCGGTCGAGATGAGCGCGGCACGCTCGGGCACGAGCGGCACACCACGCGCGGTCGGCTCGTAGATGTATGTGTAGAAGAGGACGGCATCGAAGCGGCGGCCCTCGTCCTTCAGGAACTCGAGCAGCGCCGGGCAATGCGGTCCCTGACGGCGGAGCCACTCGTCCTCGTCCGAGAGTGCGTGCGCGCCTGCGAGCACCTTGGATTCGAACGCCTTGAAGTCCGGATCGCGACCCTCCGCCACGGGGAAGCGGTGGACACGCAGACCGTCGAGCTCACTGGTCCCGGCCGGGTAGTACGGCGCCCAGGTCCAGTAGTCGGCCGCGGTGGTGGTCGCGATCTCGACACGATGCGACCGCGCGAGGCGCGACGCGACGACGCGCGCGTGGCCCTCGGATCCGCCAACGACCTCGTCGCCGAAGCGCTGGACGACGACGAGGATGTCGTTCAAGGGATCCGCGTCAGGTGGCGGTCGGCATTGCGCTCGGGCGCGAGCATCCGCTGCAGGTACTTCACGCGAGCGCGCAAGCGCGCGTACGTCTCGGGCTTCTGGATGTCGCGCATGTGCTCCGCGAGCTCGCCGCTGTCGCGCGCCACGAGTCCCGCGCCCTGATAGACGTCGAAGCCACGCGCCTCCGAGAAGATGCAGGGCAGCCCGGCCCAGATCGCCTGCGCGGCGACCGCGCTCTGGAAGACATCCTCGTAAAAGAGGACGACGCAGTCGCTCGCCGCCACGTACTGGCCCATGGTCTCGTAGTCGGTGTTCACCACCACATTCGAGAGGCCGCGCTCCTTGATGTACTCCTGCACCTCGTCGAAGTACTCCGGCTCGTTGCCGGAGCGCGTTCCCGATAGCACCACGACGCTGTCCCGCGGTGCGGCGGCGATCACCTGCGTGAAGCGCTTGCGCCGGAAGAAGAAACCGGGTGAGACGAAGATGAACTTGTCGACCGGGAGGCCCAGCCGCTCGCGCAGCGCGCGCTTCTCGGCGGCGTCCTTCGGAAGAGTCGTGTCCTCGAGCGGCACGAGCACGAGCGGAAAGCGATCGACCTGGCGCGGATCGTCGCTCAGCAGCGTGGCCCAGTGCTGCGAGCGCTCCGAGTGTGTGGCGATGTGCGTTGGGATCGCGCCCATGATCGCGAGGACCGCGCGATAGCGCAGGAACCAGTTCGCGATACGCAGCGTGACCCAGCCAGCGCGTCCGAACTCGAGCGCCTTGCCATAACGCGGCCGGTAATGGAGCGCGCTCGAGATCATCCGGAAGTGATGGAACTTCTCCGGCTCGACCTCGTGCATCGACAGCATGACCGGGATCTTGCGGCGCCAGAACGAGATGAGCGCGCGCACGAACGGAACGTCCGAGAAGATCCCGTGCTCGTGCTCGACGATGACCGCCTCGGTGTCAGGCGTGATGTGTCGGACCTTCTTGGCGAGGTCGCGCCCGTCGAGATGCTTCACGCCGACGAACGTCACATCGTGCCCGCTCTTTCGGAGGCCGTCGGTGAGTGAGAGCGCGTAGTGGTGGATGCCGCAGCGTTGGTCGCTGGAGAGCACGACGACCTTTCGCGCGCGCCGTTCGGGCAGGTCCCAGCCGGCGAGCGCGAGCGCGTCACGCAGGTGCTCGGCGACGCGCTCGGGCGTGAACTCCGCGAGGCGAGCGCGTCCCTTCGCGATGAGATCCTTGCGCAGCTCCTGGTCGCCGACCACCCGCTCCAGAGCCGCCGACACCGCCTCGGGTGAGTTGTCCTTCAGGAGGATGCCGGCGTCGCCGAGCGTGTCGGGGATCGCGCCCGCGGCGCTCGCGACGATCGGCAGGTCGCTGCGCATCGCCTCCAGCAACGGCACGCAGAAGCCCTCGTGCTCGGAGAGCGTGACGAGCGCGGTGGCGCCGCGGTAGTACGCGACGAGCGA
>JANMSU010000113.1:0-4448 GCA_031389835.1 Chloroflexota bacterium | reverse complement strand
CTCGCGCGGTCGCAGAGCTCCTGAACTACATGCCTGATGCGACGGTGCTGTGGGCCCACGCCGGAGTGGTCACGACGCCTGAGGAGATCGCGACGCTGCTGGACCGATGGCCGAAGCTGTCCGTCGAGCTCTCGCTGCGGTCCGACATAGCCCCGAACGGCGCGATCGACCCGCGCTGGCGCGACCTGCTCCTGCGGCACAGCGGCCGCTTCATGATCGGCACCGACACCTGGGCAGTCGGCGGCACGTTCACCGGGAACGAGCGCTGGGATCAGTACGCGGAGATCGTGCGCGGGATCCGGGCATGGCTCGCGCAGCTGCCAACCGACGCGGCCGAGGCGATCGCGCACCGCAACGGGGAGCGTTTCCTCGCGCAGCTTCCGCGTTAGATATAGCGCGAGATAAGGAGCCCGACGGCGAGCACGACCACGGCCAGCCAGAGGATCCGCAGCGCGCCCTCGGGTGCGGCGATGAGGCCCTCGGCGTCGAGCGCCTCGCGCGTTCCGTCGCGGTAACGGACCTCGCCCGAGACAGACTGGCTTCGTCGTCGCACCGCGCGCACCCGTGTTGACAGGATCCGCTGCACGAGGCTCAGCATCGCGGCGGCGGCCGCGACCGCAACGGCCGGAAGCAGCGGCGCCCCGGTGGCATATGCGGCCGTGAGCACCGGGAACGCGCCCCAGGCCAGCGCGAAGCCAAGGTCTGAGTGCACGAGCGGAGCCTCGAAAGCGTATAGAAGGACGAGAGCGACACCAGTCGCCACGAACAGGCTGAACGCCGGGCCGAGCATCCCGACGGCGGCGACGCCCAGCGCCGCCGCACCGGCCAGACCGAGCACTCCGAGAGCGACGAGCACGCGCGCCGGGATCCGCGTCCCAAGCGGGCGACCCTGGAGCTCATCGAACGCGTGCGCCGACACGCCGAGGCCCAGCCCGAAAGCAAGCAGCGACCCGAGGACGATGCGCGGGTCGGGCGAGGACGACAGCGCCGCGCCGAGCACGACATACGAGAGATGCCATGCCGTGTACGGCGGATGGAGCAGCGTCCAGTAATCCCGCCAGCCGCCGGGCCGCAGGGCGTAGAACGCGGATGCGAGGCGCGCATCGCTCGCCGGCGGCGCGGGTCGCTTCGTCCCGCTCATGACGACTCCACCGCCGAGGCTCATACGCCGCGAACGCACGTCGGCCACACCGGCCTCGCGCCAGTAGCGCTCCACCTCGCGCTGCGGATGCGCGCGATAGAACCGCTCGATGCTCGGTCCGAGGAACGCGTTCACCTCGCGCCACTTCCGGGAGATGAGCGAGCCCGCGAGCGGCATGATCAAGCGCGTGTACAAACGCCACAGCGCGAACAGCAACGGCGACGCGGGAACGCCGAACTCCAGAGCAGCGAGACGACCACCGGGCTTCAAGACCCTTGCGAGCTCGGCGACGGTCGCAGCCGGATCGTCGACGTATCGCAGGAGATAGGTGAAGGTGACGTGATCGAACGTCTCATCCGCGAACGGAAGCCGCTCGGCGCGCGCGTTCACGAGACCGCTGCTGAGCCCGTTCCGCCGCGAGGCCGCGGTGAGCATGTCCGCGCTCCGATCGAGACCAACGACGCGACACCCGTAACGGCGAGCGAGCTCCACCGCCACGAGACCCGTCCCCGTCGCGACGTCCAGGACGACGTCACCCGCATCGGCGCCAACCGCGTCGACGAGCGCATGGCGCCAGCGCGGGTCCTGGCCGAACGAGAAGAGCGCGCCGGCGCGGTCGTACGAGCGCGCGATGCCGGTGAAGATGCGCGGCGCGTCGGAGGACGGCAAGGGGGACAAGGCTTCGAGTATGCGCGGGACGGGTGGCTAGAGCGGCATCACCACCTGGCCGGTGCGGCCGGTGCGCGACCGATATTGCTCCGCCGCCGCGTGCGCGGCTTCCGCTGCGCGGCCCGCGTCCGCGAGCGCGAGCACCGAACCGCCGAACCCGGCGCCGACCAGACGCGCGCCGTGGATCCCACGCTGCGAACGCAGCGCATCTGCGAGCACATCGAGCTCCCCCGTCGACACGTCGAAGTCCGCGCGCAACGATTCATGGGACGCGTCGACGATCCCGCCGCAGCGCGCGAGATCGCCGGCGCCGAGCGCCGTGACGAAAGCGCGTACGCGCTCGTTCTCGGTCACGACGTGGCGGACGCGCCGCGCGAGGGTCGCGTTCTGCGGCGCGAGCCGCTCGACGTCACCCAGCGTGGCGTCGCGGAGCGACGCGAGACCGAGGCGCCGCGCTGCCTCATCGCACTGGGCACGTCGTTCGTTGTAGGCGCCTTGCTTCGCGTTGTCGTGCACGATCCCCGAGTCGACGACAGCGATCTCGACGCCTGCGGGGATCGGCACCCGCTCGATGTGCGACTTGCGCATGTCGATGAGCATCGCCTCGCCGACGCGTGAGAGGCTGGCCGCGAGCTGATCCATCGTGCCGACGCGCGCACCGACGATGTCGCGTTCGGCCTTGTGCGCGGCGTACGCGAGCGCCAGGTCATCAAGCGTGAGTGAGAACGCATCGCGCAGCGCGCGAAGCAGCGCGACCTCGAGCGCAGCGCTCGACGACAGACCGGCGCCGGGCGGCACGCGCGAGGCGATGCCCGCATCGAAGCCTCGGATCACGTGCCCAGCCTTCGCGAGCACCCAGGTCACACCGCGGACATAGTCGCCCCAGTCGCCGTGGTGCCGCTCCTCGCCGAGGCGGTAGGCGATCGGCATGTACCCGTGGCTCTCGACGCGGACGACCTGATCCTCGCGCGGGGACAGCTCGACGACCGTGCGCTGGGGGGTCGCGGTGGGAAGGACCAGGCCCTCGTTGTAGTCCGTGTGCTCGCCGATCAGATTCACGCGACCAGGGGCGTCGGCACGGTACACGTCGCTCCTATTAACACGCCGAACGGAACTCCTGTTCTGGTCCACGGATACTTGGCTCGTGATCCGATACCGGCGCGCCATGCTTTCGGCCGTCGAACGCCTCTCTGGCGGTCGACTGGACGACCTACGGCGGTCGCTTTGGCGCCGTAAGACCTACCTCTACGTGACACCCGGGGACGTTCTGGCGGAGCGCGCCCTCCGCGGTTTCCCTGATGAGGTCCAGGCACTGGGGCGCCGCTGCCGGATCATCCGGACGAACGCTCGCGGTGGCGGTGGGTTCTACCCGGATCGCAACGAGATCGAGCTCGCCGCTGGGGTCGAGACCTATGAGGGACTGCGGCAGGTCGAGCTCTCCGCCTGCCACGAGCTCTTCCACTTCGTCTGTTGGAACCATCCCGTCTATCGCCGGGACGAAGACCGTGACTTCGCTTACCTGCGACGCGCGGTCCGCGACAGCCGATCGCAGCTGGCGGCATTCCCGCGCTATCGAGAATGGGTCGTCGGTTCGTTCCTTCGCCAGGGTGATCACGCAAACCCGGTCGAATACTTCGCCGACATCCCCACGAACTTCCGCGATACCGCGGAGCTCCCATCGCCGATCCGCGCGCACTTCGCGCCGCTGATCGACGGAACCCCAGCCGCGGTCGACTTCACGCGCGAGCCCGACTGGCCGATGGACGACGATTTCTTCAGGCTCGCGACGTTCCAGCGCTGGCTTGCGGGGAACGACTGAGCCGCTGACGAGGGTGTTGGGGCGATCTTCGTGTGGAGCTAGATGGTCGGTATGTTCTCGGGGCCCTTTTCGACTGGTTTCTGACGCGGGAGGTCGGTCGGTCCCTCTGGACGCTCGGGTTGATCGCCGCCCTTCTTCCCAAGTTCACCGGGGACCGGCGGTTCGCCCGGACGCGGGGGGAGTCCAGGATCCTGCATCGAAGAGCCCTCCTGCGAGGTAGTCGTCCTGAAGGCGGACGCTGAAGACAAAGGAGCAGACGGCATGCCGTGGACCGCTGTCCGACGGGAGGCGTCGTTACAGGCGATCGGCGAGCAGACGCACGCGCGACCGGATCGTGTCGCGCACATGGCGGAACACCTCGAGGCGCTCGACCTCGGTCCCGGTCGCGGCCGACGGATCGGGCACCTTCCAACGAAGCCTCAGTCCGCTGCGCGGCGGGACCGGGCAGCTCGCATCGCAGACCGTCACTACCACATCCCACGCTTCGCCCACATCGTCGACGGATCTGCTCCCGTGCCCGGAGATGTCGATGCCGAGCTCGCGCATCACGGCGATCGCGAGCGGGTGTACGCGAGTGGCGCGTGTGCCGGCGCTCTGGACCACGAATCGTCCACCGGCGAAGGCGCGCAAAAAGCCCTCGGCCATCTGGGAACTGGCCGAGTTATGCGCGCAGAGGAACAGCACGCGCTTCACGCGTCTAAGAATGACGCGCGGCGCCCGGGGGCAACCGGCCCCGCGCGACAAAATAGGCGAGGACGGCGGGGCGGTGTGCGGCGATGTGCGAGCGGGGCGTCGTGCCGCCGCCCAAGATGGCGGGGC
>JANMSU010000088.1:0-20623 GCA_031389835.1 Chloroflexota bacterium | reverse complement strand
ATCCTCGCAGCGGTCGATCGCCACTTCCATGAGGGAATGGATGTCTTTCCACTTGATGATCTCTAGCGGGTCCGTGACATTGGCGAACAGATCGCCGACGGCGTCGCGGAAGACCTGGTCGCCCTCGTTCTCGTAGGTGTGGATCTTGATCCAGTACGGCTCCAGGCCCTTGAGTCCCTCGAGCGCTTTTATCATCGCAACCATCTCCGTCGCCGCACCGACCAGCGCCTTGACCTGACGGATCGCTTGCGGCCGTACGTGACGGACCTTGTAGAGCTGGATGAGCTCGCTCACGTCATAGGCGACGTCCGCGACGTCGTCCAGCTTGGAGGCGATGCCGATGATGTCCTCGCGATCGAGGGGAGTGACGAATGTCTCGTTGAGGCTCTTGAAGATCTCGTGGGTCAGCTTGTCCCCGTAGTGCTCGATGGCGTGGATGTCGCGGACCTTGCTCTCGACGTTCGTGAAATCGGTGAGCAGGCGCTCTAGCGCGACCGCAGCCTCGAGACTGTTGGTCGCGTGCTGGTCGAACTGGGTGAAGAAGAAGCTCTTCTTCGGCATCAGCGACAGGCGCATGGGCGTTTTCTCCTTGTCGGTCTGGGGAAGTGACCATGGCTGGGTACGGTCAGCAGATCGTTCCGTCAGCGGGACTCTAAATGGCCGTTCGCCGCTCCGCGCGTCGGCCTGGGGCCAACTAGAGGCTCACCTCGATGCCGAGACCCTGCAGACGCGCGAAGAGCGCGGCGGGGTCGACCTGCGCGTCCGCTGGCACGACGCCCGGTGCGATGTCCGCGCCGCGCGCGAGCGACTCCGCTGCGAGCACCGCTGGTTCGGCGGCGACGAGATAGCTGCCACGGGGTGCCGTCAGGCGCGTGACGTGCTCGCGGCCGCCTGCACTCACAGCGACCACGAACATGCCGTCGCGACGCCCCAACAGGCGCGCTGACAGCGGCGCGACCGCTTCGACGAGTCCGGTCAGCCCAAGGCGCGACGCTAGGGCGAGCGACGTCGCCGCGAATGGCGCGTTCGGGTCGACCCAGAACGCCACGCGACGGAGGCTTGGCCACCGTCGCGGGAGCAGCGCCGACGCCGCACTCTCCACGTGGTGCCCGCGACGGCCGCCGCCCGGGAAGTCGCGCGAGCGTGACCAATCGACGGAGGCGAGGAAGGCCCGCACCGTCGCGGGATTGCCCGTTTCGGCGGACGCGGGCGCGAGGAAGAGATCGCACGCATCCGGCGAGGCGGCTTCGCTCGCGCGGATCGCGGACGCGGCGACGGTCGCGATCGCGCTGCACGACGTGAGGATTCGCACGCCGCTCTGGGCCGCGCGCTCGTGCAGCGCGAGCACCGCCTCGGCGTACGCGCGGGAATCGGAGAGATCGATAACGTCGCAGCCGCGCTCGATCGCGGCCACGATCAGCGCGGTCGAACGCGTTTGGAACGGTCCAGCGGTATCGACGACCACGTCGTTCGCCTCGAGCGCCCGCGCGAGCGCGCCGCGATCCTCGACATCGACGCGTATGTCGCCGCGTGTGCGCGACGCAACGACCGCGCGGACGCCGACGTCCGCGAGCCGGCGCGCGACGACACGGCCGAAGAAGCCCGCACCGATGACGACGACGCGCCTCAGCGGAGCTTCACCGCGAGGTACACGCACCACGGGCAGAAGAGCGCGAACAGCACAGCCGTAGCGACGGCCGCGGCGAGATACAGGCCGGTCAGCGTCGCGAGGCTCAGTGTGATCCCGGCGGCCCACATCGCGGCGGCCCAGATCCGCTCGACGTTGCTCAGCCGCATCGCGAGCGTGAGCCAGATCCCGCACGCGGTGTAGAGACCGTTGGCGACGACACCGGTGAGGACGAATGCCAGGGGAGCGGTCGCGGGGTCGTACAGGATCAGCATCGTCTCGGAGGTGACGTCGGCGACCAGTCCGCTCGCGGCGAGAGCGAGTGGGACCTGAGACGCGCCGATCCGGCCGCGCCACCAGGCAAAGAACCAGAGCAGCGACA
Source organism: Chloroflexota bacterium (assembly GCA_031389835.1). Taxonomy (GTDB): domain Bacteria; phylum Chloroflexota; class Limnocylindria; order P2-11E; family P2-11E; genus CF-39. Next base: position 18,614 of record JANMSU010000088.1, on the reverse strand, counting down.
GCGCCGCCGCGATCCAGACCGCCCAGCCGAGCCGCCAGGCGAGCAGATGCTCCTGCACGTACGCGAAGCGCTGGGCAGCATCGGCCACGATCGGGGTCGCCGGCGCGAGAACGAGAGCCATCACCAGCGCGGCAGCGAGGTTCACCGCCGCGCAGACCAGTGGCGCGGCGGGCAGGTCCCTAGCCGAGGCGATAGCCGACGCCACGCACGTTCGAGAGCGCGGGTGCTCCGGCGCCGTCGAGCTTCGAACGGAGCCGCGCGAGGTGCGCCTTGAGCCACTCAGGGTCCGGATCGCGCTCGTCGGGCCAGCCCGCGCGCAGAAGCGCGCGGCGATCCACGACCTCACCGGGATGAACGGCGAGCGCCGCAAGCAGCCGGAACTCGGTCGGCGTGAGATCAAGGACGTCGCCCGCGACGGTCGCCTGATGCGCGCGCGTGTCCACCGTGAGCTTGCCGATCGACGCCGCTGGCCGCGCCCGCGCCGCTGGGGCTGCGCGGCGCAGGAGCGCGCGCACGCGCGCGGAGAGCTCCTTCTTTGAGAAAGGCTTCTCGAGATAATCGTCGGCGCCGAGGTCGAGCAGGCGCGCGCGCTCGTCGCTGCCCTTCTCTCCGGTGAGCATGAGGATCGGCGTGGACGATACGGCGCGGATACGCCGGCAGACCTCGTCACCCGACAGCTTGGGCAGGCCGCGATCGAGGATGACGAGGTCGGGCGCTTCCTCGGCGTGACGTTTGAGCGCCGCCTCGCCGTCGTAAGCGGTGACCACCTCGTAGCCGTCCTCACCGAGAAGGGCGGCCACCATGCCGACCATCGCGCGCTCGTCGTCGACGACGAGGACGCTCGTCATACGCGCGCCTCTTTCATGAGCGGCACGCTGAAAGCAAAGATGCTGCCGCCCGCGGCCCCGTCCTCATACCAGATGTCGCCGCCCTGGGCCTCGACGACGCGGCGTGAAGCGAAGAGGCCGATCCCTGAGCCGGGCAGCCCGGCCTGCGCGGCCGCGCGCACGTAAGCCTCGAAGATGCGAACGCGATCCGGTGCGGCGACACCGGGTCCCTCGTCGGCGACGCGGACGATGCCGCGGCCCTGGCGCGACTCGACTTTGACGCTGATGCGTGTGCCCTCGGGCGCGTACTTCGTCGCGTTGTGCACCAGCCCGCCGAGGACCTCCGCGGTGCGGCGCCGATCGCCGCGCACCCAGATCGCCGTCCCGTCGCGCGGAGCCGTGAGCTTGTGCCGCCGCGCGATCGGCGCGAGCTCCTTCAGTGCCGCGATGGCCGTGGCGCGCAGGTCGAAGCGAGTCCGTCGCAGCGTGAGGTCGGGATTCTCCACGCGCACGCCGGTGAGGATGCGGTCGACCAGCTGATCGAGCCGAACGACCTGAGCCACCGCCTCGTCGATCGGGATCTTCCGGTTGCCGTTCTTCTCCGCGAGGAGGTCGAGATAACCGCGGATCACTGAGAGCGGCGTTCGCAGGTCGTGCGTGACCACGGCGACGAACTCGGTCCTGGCTCGCTCGAGCTCGCGCAGCCTTTCCGTCGTTTGGCGCTCGAGCGCGTACAGCGCCGCCTTGTCGATCGCGAGCGCGGCCTGGTTGGCGAGCGCGCCGACGAACGCGACCTCTTCATCGCCAAGCTCGATACCTGCCGGTACGTGCAACGCGACCGCGCCGAGAAGCCGATCGCCGGCAAGCAACGGAAGCGCGATGTGCTCACCCTCGACGATGGGCCGCGTCTCGTCCATCGATCGCCGCGCGGTCTGCAGGAGCGTCTTGCTGATGTCGCCGGAGCGTGCGCGCTCTCGCACGCCGTCTCCGTCCCGAAGCAGGATCGCGCCAGCGGACCCGGCATAGACGCGCACGAGGCGGTCGACGATGAGCGAGAGGACTTCGTCCAGGTCCAGCGTCGACGTGAGGACGTTCGAGACTTCGAAGAGCGCGGAGACCTCGCGAAGCTTGCGCTCGGATTCGCGCTGCAGGCGGCCCTTCTCGATGATTCCGGCGACCTGGTTCGCGATGGTCTGGAGGAAATCGATCTCGATCCGGTCGAAGTCGCGGGGCTCGACCGTCTGCACGTTCATCACGCCGATGACCTCGTCACGTGAGACGAGCGGCACGGAGAGCATCGAGGTGAAGCGACCGACGTCGACCGACGGGACGTTCTTCCAACGCGGCTCGTTGCGCACGTCGCGCACCGCGAGTGGCACCCGCGCGTTCGCGACCCAACCGGTGATGCCCTCTCCGTATCGAAGGGTCGCGCGGCCGACCGCCCGCGGGTTGAGGCCGTTCGTTGCCGCGAGACGCAGTAGCCCTTCGCGGCGCTCAAGGAGGTACAGGCTCGAGACTTCGGCGCCCATCGCGTCAGTGGTGCGGTCGATCACGATGCGCAGCATCTCGTCCCAGTCGCGCGCCGACGATGCGAGCTGCGCCACCTCGTGCAGGAAGGAGAGCTCCCGTAGTTTCCGTTCGGCGTCAGTGGGAGTCACGACTCAAGGATAGGGACGGAGCGCCAATAGACTCGGTCACGTGCAGGCCGTGATCCGTACCGAGAAGCTCACGAAGCGATTCGGCGATCTCGTCGCCGTCGACGGACTCGACCTCGAGGTCCACGAGGGCGAGGTCTTCGGCTTTCTCGGCCCGAACGGCGCGGGTAAGACGACGACGCTGCGCCTCCTATGCGCGCTCATCGGTGCGACGTCCGGCACCGCGGATGTCGCCGGTTATCGCCTCGGGCGGCAGGACCCACAGATCCGCGCATCGGTCGGGATCCTGACCGAGCAGCCGGGACTGTACGAGCGCCAGTCCGCGTGGGACAACCTGGTGTTCTTCGCGACGCTGTACGGGCTGGACCGCGCGACGGCGGCGCGTCAGGCTGAGCACTTCCTGCGGCTCATGGGCCTATGGGATCGGCGGCTGGAGGCCGTCGTGACCTTCTCGCGCGGCATGAAACAGAAGATGGCCATCGCGCGCGCCGCCCTTCACGAGCCCCGCGTGCTGTTCCTCGACGAGCCCACCACGGGCCTCGATCCCGACGCAGCCAAGACAGTGCGAGAGTTCATCGTCGCCGTGCGCGGTGAGGGCCGGACCGTATTCCTCTGCACGCACAACCTCGACGAGGCCGATCGCCTCTGCGACCGGATCGCGTTCTTCCGGCAGTCCGTCATCCGCATCGACACACCGGACCATCTGCGGGCAGAGCTCTATGGGCGCGCAACGGAGTTCCGCCTGATGCCCACACCACGCGCGGAGGATCTCTTGCGCGTTCAGGCGGTCGCGGGTGTGCGTGAAGCGCATCTCGAGAATGGCTCGATCGTGGTGTCCGCGTCGGATCCGCTCCGGACGAACCCACTGCTCGTGCGCACGCTCGTCGAGGGGGGCGCGCAGATCGCGTACGTCATCGAGCGCAAGGTGCGTCTCGAGGACGTGTACCTCAGCATCGTCGAAGGCCAGAGCTGATGGCGACGGCGGCGTTCGCGCGAACACCGGAGCGCGGCGCGCTCGTGCGCGCGGTGTGCATACGCGAGTGGCGCGAGGCGCTCGGCAACCGGCTGCTCGTCGCGATGACGCTGCTCCCGCCGGTCGTCATCCTCGCTGCCGGGATCGGAGCGGTCGCCGCGGCCGCGGCCAATCCGCCCAGCGACCGCGACATACAGGCGCTGTACGCCGCGGCACCCGGCGCCGCGGGTCTCGATCCGACCGAAGCGGTGCAGGGCTTCATCGCGACCTACTTCCTGATCCTGTTCATGCTGATCCCGACGGTCGTGCCGCTCACGATGGCGATCTTCTCGGTCATCGGTGAGAAGGCGGCACGGACGCTGGAGCCGTTGCTGGCGACACCGGTCGGCGTCGGAGAGCTCCTGCTCGCGAAGTGCCTCGCGTCGACGATCCCTTCCGTGATCGTCACCTGGATCGCCTACGCGATCTACCTGGGGTCGGTCTCGGCGATCGGGAGCGACGCCGCGGTGCGCGCGGTGACCGCGCCCAGGTGGGTGCTCGCGATCGTCGTGATGGTTCCGCTCCTCACGCTTCTTTCCGTGACGCTCGGGATCCTCATCTCGACGCGCGTGAACGACGTTCGCGTCGCGCAGCAGATCGGCGGTCTCGTCGTCGTGCCCGTCGTCGGTCTCGGCATCGCGCAAGTGACCGGCCGCGTTGTCCTCGACAACGAGGCCTTCGCGACGTTCACCGCGATCCTCATCGCGCTAGATATCGCCGTGTTCGTGGTAGCGCGTCTGGCGTTTCAACGCGAGAACATCCTGGCTCGCTGGCGCTAGCCGCTCAGTGCGCGGGCACCGAAACCGGTTCCGTCGCGCAGGGTTACTTAGGCTTCGGCGTCGTCGGCTTCGTGGTTGTGGACGAGCAGCACGCGCCGCAGCAGTTACCACAGGCACAGGCCATCTCTCTACCTCCGCTCGTTTGTCGTTCGAAGCCTACGACCGCGTACGGCTGGCGGCTCCGTACCATCAAGGCCGTGCGCGGACACGGCGGAGCGGACGGCCAGTGGATTGAATGCGATCCAAGCGGGCACTGCCGCTGGACCGGGCGCAGCACGGTCGCTTCTGCGCGAGTGCGGCTCTACGAGGCGAGTCGCGGCCCGCTGCCCCAGGGGACAAGGCTGATCACTAGCTGCGGGATCAGCCGGTGCGTGAACCTGGACCACCTTCAGACAGCCCTTCGCTCATCGACACCCGCCGCGACCAGCTCGCACGAGAAGGTCTGCGCTAACGGCCATGAAGCGGCTGCGAACGGGGTGCGACACCGAGATGGACGGATCGCGTACTGCCGGGTGTGCCGCAATGACCGGCGACGGGAGCGCTACCAGCTCGACCCGTCCTACGCGGCGCGGGAGATCGAGCGCCAGCGCCGTCGCAGAGGCGCCTCGTGACTGTCCTCACCCACGTCGCACCGACGCACCTTTCAGCGCATCCCGGCCGAGACGGAGCATCTCACGGTATCCGGCGCTCGTGTCGTCCTCGAATCCCAACAGGTGAAGTGCCCCGTGCGCGGCCAGAAAGGCGACCTCCGTCGCGAGCGGCCAACGCCGGCGCCTGGCCTGCCGCGCCGCCTGCGCTCCGCTGATCACCACGTCGCCGAGCTCGAGCGATCCGTCGGCCTCACGCTTCAGCATCGCCGCGGCCGTCTTTCCCTTCGCGCCGCGGCGCAGCGCCTGTCCGAACGAAAGCACGTCGGTCGTGCGGTCCTTCCGGCGATAGCGACGATTCAGCTCGCGCATCGCCGCATCGTCGACGAATGCGATCGCGAGCTCCGCATCGTTCGTGACACCGTAAGGGCGGAGCGCGGCGCGCACGGCGCGGCGCGCGGATGCGAGATCACACGGAGCCTCGCCTCGGATCGCGATCTTCAGCGGTCGGACGCCGCCTTGTCGGTCGCCTGCGGGATCCGCGCGATCCGATCCTCTGGATACGGGATGCGTTCGTGATAGACGCCCAGGAGCAGCTCGCAGAACGCGTCCTTGATCTGCGTGATATCGCGCAGTGTGAGATCGCACTCGTCGAGCTGACCTTCGGACAACCGATCGCCGACGATCCGCTCCACCATCGCGCGGATCGTCTCGGGCTTCTTCTCCGCGAGGGAGCGCACCGAGGCTTCGGTGCCGTCCGCGAGCATCACGATGGCGGCCTCCTTCGAGCGCGGCCGTGGTCCGGGGTAATGGAAGGCAGCCTCGTCAGGGTTCTGGCCCCGCGACTGGGCGAGCTGGTAGAAGTACTTCACGACGCTCGTGCCATGATGCGCTGGGATCATCTCGCGGATCATCGGCGGCAGGTGATAGCGCTCCGCAAGGGCGAGGCCGTCGCGCACATGCGCCGCGACGATGCCCGCGGAAACCACAGGATCGAGCTCGTCGTGCGGGTTGACCCCGGACTGCTGGTTCTCGATGAATCCGGTGGGATTACGCATCTTCCCGATGTCGTGGTAGTAGGCGCCCACACGCGCGACGAGCGCATCGGCTCCGATCACCTCGGCCGCGCGCTCAGCTAGGTTCGCCACGAGCAGCGAGTGGTGATAGGTGCCGGGGGTGCGAAGCAACAGCTGCCGGAGTAGCGGGTGGTTCGGATCGGCGAGCTCGCGAAGCTCGAACACCGTCGTGATGCGGAAGAGGTGGCCGAAGATCGCCATGCCCGCGAACGCGAGCAGGCCCGAGCCCGCGCCGCTCACGAGCGCCGCAATGGCGAGCTGCGCTGCGCCGACCGGGTCGGTCGACTGGCCGATGAGCGTGAACGAGACGACGACGCCAAGGTTGCCGAGCGCGACGGAACCCGCTCCCGCGGCGAACTCGCGCGCGGTCGTTGCGCGCTGTACGGCGGCCATGCCAAGCAGCGCCGGCACAAGGACGTACGCGACGAGCTCGACCTGGCCCGACAGGATGCCGACGTGCAGCGCGCCCGCGATCTGCGTCGCGAGCGCGGTTCGCCCGCCGACGAGCACGGTGATGATCATCGCGACAGAGGCGAAAGGGATGAAGTAGACGAGAAGCGTGTGTCCCGGGATGAGCGCTCGCGCCGTCACCGTGACGACGAGCAGCGACAGCATGACGAGGATCATCTTGCGGTCGTCGTTCCACGCTTCAGTCGCGTAGCGCTGGACGAACAGCGCGAGCACCGATGAGATGAGGACCGCCCACACCGCAAGGCCAACCGCGCCCGGCCAGTCGATACCGGTGTTCACCAGACCGAGCGCGCGAAGCTTCTCCACGTCGAGCGCGCTGACCACGGTGCCCTCGCGCACGACGACCTCGCCCGCGACGACCTGCACCTGCACCGGCGACACGCCGCTGCGCGCGGTCTGCTGCGCATTCGCTGTCGCGGTCTGATCGAGCCTGACGTCCGAGTCGAGGACCTGCCGCACCAGCTCCGCACCAACGGTCTTCTGCCGGTCGGTCCAGGCCGGTGGCAGTGATGTGACGGCCGCGGCTTTCGCACCCTCGAGCTGCTCTGGCCGGATGCCCGGCTGGTAAAGCGTGCGGAGCGCGTTGTCGACTTCTTTCGAGACGGCGTCCCACTCGGCGGCCGTCATGTCGACGATGAGCGGCGCGATCTGCGGGCTGATCGCGACCTCGGTGACGCGCGTGAGCGAGGTGATCCGCTGCTCGCGTGTCTGCGCCGCATCGGCACGCACGCGGCCGATCGCGGCCACGGCCTGCCCCAGCCGGTCGCGCGAGCTCGCGACGACCGCGGGGCTGCGCGTGTACACCTTGGGCACCGCCGCGCTCGCCCGTTCGCGCTCAGCGTCGGTGAGCGTCTCGGAAACGAATGCGACAGAGCGGGGTGCCCTGACCTGCCGGTCCGCGAGCGATCCAACGTCGTAGCTCACCGTCGCGGGTGGCGAGAGCAGCAGCGCCACCGAGGTCAGGATGCTGGTCGTGATCACGAACACGTACATCCGCGTCGTCGTTGCGCCCAGCATCCTGCGAAGCGCGACCGGCCGCGGGTCGAAACGCCGTCCAGCCGGTAGTCGGATCACTTCTTTTCGTACCGATCGTACGCCCGGACTATCCGGGCCACGAGCTCGTGCCGGACCACGTCGCGGTCCTCGAAGTCGACGAACGCGATGCCCTCGACCTCGCGCAGGATCTCGCGCGCCACGACCAAGCCTGAGCGCTGGTCCTTCTCCAAGTCGATCTGCGTGATGTCGCCGTTCACGACAGCCTGCGCGCCATATCCAAGACGCGTGAGGAACATCTTCATCTGCGCGGGAGTCGCGTTCTGAGCTTCGTCGAGGATGATGAATGCTTCATTGAGCGTGTTGTGGGTGACCATGAAGTCGTTGGTGATGTAGAGAGAGTCGGAGGCAGCGACTTTGATACAGACCGTCTCTACCTCGCCAGCGGGCTCGATGCTGTGGATGAACCGCATCGGCCGGCCTGCGCCGTGCGCGTCATACAGATCGCGCTTGCGCGCGAGCCTGAAGGGCGCGACGCCTGCCGGCAATCGAATCTCGACGACGTATGCATCCGCTCGGTAGTAAATGTCGCGACCACGCGCCCGACCGGGCTTGCGTCCTTGGGCGCGACGTGTCCTCCAGTACGCAACTCCACCAAAGGATCGAACGAGGAAGACCATGTCCTCGCGCAGTCGGGGAGACGTGGTCGTGTACTGGATCCGGCACGTCCGCTCGGCTTGGGTGACAGGTCCGCCGTCGGTATCCAGCAGACCCTGCATCACCGCGAGTCGTACGTCTGGTGTGTTGTACAGGTACTCCGTGGGAACGAACTTGTCGTTCGACTTTCGACCTGCGAGCTGGAGCTTTCGCAGCAAGTCGGTCACGGGGTTCACGATCCTCTGTCCGCCCCGGCCACCGCCTCGTCGACGAAGAACGTAGTCGAACTCCCTCTTGCGAACGATCTCTGTGTTCGGCAAGCACGACTGGAGCGCGGAGACAAGTTCCGGATCGGCGGTCGTGAATGCTGGTGTCGTCGACGTCGTAACGCATCCGTCGCCCAGGAGCAGCCCAAGGGCGTACGGGTCCATGAGAAGGTGAAACCTCTGAAACACGACCGGCCGCGAAAGGAGCGGCAGCTCGTAGCGATGCTGATGCGCCGCCCGTAGGCGTCCCACCATTTCATCCGTCTGCAGGATGCGCGCGGGCTTGCCGCGCCGCCGATCGCTTGCAGTAGTCACCGCCCACAGGTGCTCGCCGGACGCCAGCGTCGATGCGCCGTCCTGGGTCTGCACGCGATACACCGGCTTGCGCCCCTGCGGAAAGACCCCAAGCACCGCCGTGGGCTGGCCGTCGGAGCCGACCACGACATCTCCGACCGCGAGATCACCGATCAAAGCGAAGCCGGTTGGCGTCAGTACTTTGCTGAAGATCGGCTGTGCCCGGCCCCGCATGAAGGCCAGGGGCGCGACCTCGATCTCACCACGTTCCATCGCGCGCGTGAAACGCTCCGGTGGCATCAGCTCGTACAGCGCGTCGTACAGCGGTCGGAGATATGGATCGATCTTCTCCGTGAGATCGCCCGGCAGGAAACCGAGCCGCTCCCCCGCCTCGACAGCCGGTCGTGTGAGGACAAGACGCGCGACCTTCCGATCGCGCAACGCTGCGACGCCGAGCGCGACAGCCATATAGGACTTCCCGGTGCCGGCTGGGCCTGTCGCGAACACGAGATCGTGACTACGGATCGCTTCGACATACCGGCGCTGGTTCGCTGACTGTGGGGTGATGCGTTTGCCGCGCACGGTCGTCGCGACGACCTCGCGCAATTGCTCGGGCACACCGATCGGTGCTTCCTTCGCATCACCGATCATGCGCTCCAGAGCGGGCTTGCGGAGGCTCTCGTCCCGATCGGAGAGCGTGCGCATAGCACTGACGAGCTCGCCGACGCGCGCGACGTTCGCGGGCTCGCCCATGATGCGCAGCTCCGCGCCGCGCGAGACGATCTTCACCGCGAACTCGCGCTCGATGCGATCGATGTTCGTGTCGTTGTTCCCGGTGACGAACATCATCTCGTCTGGATCGGGGATGAGGATGGTGATCTGCGCCGGTGCGCTCACGACGGGGCCTTCTCCTTCAATAGCGCACTGACGAGTCCCGCGACCTTCTTCCCGTCGGCACGGTCCTTCGTCTGCGCCAGGACCTTGGGCATGACCTTGCCCATGTCGCGTGGACCCGTGGCGCCGGTCTCGGCGACGACGGCTTCGACGATCGCGCGCACCTCCGCGTCCGACATCTGCGCGGGCAGATAGGTCTGGATCAGCGCGAGCTCCTGTTCTTCCTTGGCCGCGAGCTCGGGCCGGTCGCCCTTCTTGAACGCGTCGATCGAGTCGCGGCGCATCTTCGCCTGCTTCTGCAGCACGTCGAGCGTTCCGGCATCGTCGAGGTCGCCGGGCCGGTGCTCAGCGAGATGTGCCTGACGCGCCGCCTCGTCCTTCCCCTCCGCGATGAGGCGCTCGATCGCGGCTTGGTGACGATCGACACCCTCACGCTGCATGGCCGCCAGAAGAAAGCGCAGCGCGTCGCGGCGGGACGTGTCGCCCGACTTCATGGCGGCCCGAAGATCGCTCTCGAGCCTTTGTTTCAGAGGGGATGCGATGCCTGGGCTCTCCGACCTAGCGCTTGCGCCGCTTGGCTTCCTTGCGCTTGCGACGTGCGGCGGGTCGCTCGTAGAACTCACGGCGGCGGGCTTCCGCGAGGATGCCGGCCTGCTGGATCTTCTTGTTGAAACGGCGAAGGGCGGCCTCGAATGACTCCCCATCACCGACGATCACTTCAGACAATGTTCGTTGGATCACCCGCCCTTCGGTCTTATGAGACTGGTCGCCAGACACACAACGCCGGCCCCCCGAGGAGGCCGACGAGGGTCATGATACCCGTCCGGCGGTCCGCGACGGCGCAGTAAAGTTGTGCGTACGTTTCAGCCCGGCGGCCAGGCGAACTCGCGCCCTCCGAGCACGTGAAGGTGCAGGTGCGGCACGGTCTGGCCGGCGTCGTCGCCGTTGTTCACGACCAGCCGGAAGTTGTCGCCGACGTCGCCTTTGCGGGCTACCCGCCGCACCGCCTGCAGGAGCTGGCCCCCGAGAGGCTCGTCTTCGAGCTCCGAGAGCCCTGCGACATGCTTTCGCGGCACGACCAGCACGTGGAAAGGCGCTCGGGGGAAGACGTCGTTGATGGCCATGACGTCGTCGTCCTCGTAGACGATTGTCGCGGGGAGCTTCCCCGCCACGATGCGACAGAACAGGCAGTCGTCCACGCAGCCAAGAGAATACCGACGTGGCGCCAGTCGCTGTCGTCGTGACGTATCTCCTTTGCTCGGTCTCGTTTCCGTACTGGGTCGCGCGGGCGTACGGGGTGGATCTGCGCGCCGTCGGTGAGCGCAAGCTCGGCGGCGGCAACTTGGCCAAGAGCGTCGGCCTCGCGCAGGGTGTGGTCGGCGGCACGCTCGACGGGGCGAAGGGTCTTTTCGCCGTGATCGGTGCCCGTGCGCTGGGACTGTCGCTGGAAGAACAGCTCGCGTGCGGTATCGCCGCACTGGTGGGTCAGATGTGGCCGGTGTTCCACCACTTCGACGGTGGCCGCGCCAACGCGACCGGCTGGGGCTTCGCGCTCGCCGCCGACCCGGTCGCCGCGCTGATCATGGGCATCCCGCTCTACGGCAGCCTGGTCGCCGTTCGAGTGGTTCGTCCAAGGCCGAATCGGCTGCTCCCTCTGGCCAGCATCCTGTCGTTCGCGATCTTTCCGGCGGTCATCTGGGAACAAGAGGGCATGACGCCCACCGTCGTCGCCGGTCTTCTAGTGCTCAGCCTGATCCTCCTTCGCCGCCTCACGGCGGGCCTCCGGGAGGACCTCGCCACCGGCGCACCAGTCGCGCGGGTGCTCGTCAACCGAGCGATGTACGACCGGAGCGAGCTCCAGGAACGGGGCGTCGTCGCCATCTAGCCGGTCACGCTCCATCGTTCGCCGCTACGGCATCGGCTGTGCTCTGCCGCGAGGTATGCCGCCACTCGATGGCTTCTATCCACTGGTGTCGCTGGCGGCATTCCTCTCGGGCGGCTGCTTCGGTTTCTACGCGGCCTGGCGTGGATACGCGGTGCGTCGCGCGCAGATACACGAGCTGCCGCGGACGAAGCGCGAGGTGAGCAAGGCGGACAGTTGGGCGGCATAGGACTTCGACGGCGGCAGCGCCGCCTAACTCAGGATGTCCACCACGAGAGCGACAGCGGCGATGGCCGCGGTTTCGCTTCGAAGATTCCGCGCACCGAGCGAGACGGTGACCGCCCCGCGCTCTCGCGCCAGGGCGATCTCGTCGTCCGCGAGCCCACCCTCCGGCCCGATCACGATCGAGAGTGCGCGCGCGGTCCGAGGCAGGGCGTCGCGTAGCCGTACACGGCGTTCGCTCTCCCACGCGACGAACACTGGTGTGGGTAGCGCCGAGTAAAGATCGGCCCAGGCGCGTGCGCGTTCGATCGACGGAACGCGCCCGCGGCGCGCGGTCTCGGCCGCTTCTAGCGCGATGCGCTCCCAACGCGCGCGCTTTGCCTCACTGAGGCTCCGGACCACCGAGCGCGCGCTGGTGAAGGGGACGATCCGCGACACACCCAGCTGCGCGACGGCCTCGACCACCTCCTCGTCGTGGTCACCGCGAAGGACCGGGAGCGCCAGTGTGAGCACGAGGGTCGGTTCGGCGGCCGCGAAGCCGCGCTCGCGCACGACCGCGGTGACAGACGTCGGCCGCACCGACTCGAGTTCCACGACCGCCTCTGCCCCGTCCGCGACGAGAGCGATCTCCTCCCCCGCGCGCAGACGGAGCACGGTCGCGATCTGACGCGCCTGTGGCCCGATAAGCGTCACGCGATCCGAGCCGAGCGTCTCGGGCGACACGAAGAAGCGATGCATCAGCGACGCAGCGCGAGGGCGACCCAGTCGTCGCGCTCGTTGCGGTCGACAACCTCGAGACGCTCGCGGGCGAACGCCGCGCGCGTCGCGGCCTCCGCCGGTGCGCTGATGCCCGCGACGAGAAGCGTGCCGTCGCTCGAAAGTCGCGCGGCGAGGTGGGGTGCGATGTTTTGGAGCACCGGCGAGACGATGTTCGCGATCACCACGTCGAAGCGGCCAGGGACGTCGACGGCGCTTCCCTCGGCCACTGGGATCGCGACACCGTTGCGCATCGCGTTCTCGCACGCGGCGTCGACGGCGAGCGTGTCTGTGTCGACCGCGACAACTGGCGACGCGCCGCGTTTCGCCGCGGCGATCGCGAGGATGCCGGAGCCGGTTCCAACATCCAAAGCGCTCTTCCCATCGAGCCACATCGTCGAGAGCGCCTCGAGGCACTGCTGGGTGCTCGGGTGCAGACCCGTGCCGAACGCCATTCCCGGATCCAGTACGAGCTCGACGGCGTCGTCGGCGACGGCCTCGGTCCACGTCGGACGAACAAGGAAGGCGCCGATCCGGATCGGAATGAAGTCGGCCTTCCAGCTCTCGAGCCAGTCCTTGTCGTCGATCTGCCGCGCGACGAGCTCACCGATCGGCCCGAGACCGAACGCTTGAAGATGACCGAGCGCGTCGCGCACGTCCGAGACTTTCGCGAAGGCATCCGCGTCATCAAGGACGTACGCCTTCACCGTGTGGTCGGTCGCGCTCTGACCTCGTTCCAGCGGGACCTCGACCGCGATCCCGTTGTATCCGACGCGCGACAGGATCTCGCTGACCGCTTCGACGGCTTCGGCGTGCGCGGGTACGGCGATCTCGAGCCAGCGAGTGGGCGGCGTCAGTCGCCGCCGATGGCGTCCTTGATGCGGTCGAAGACGCCCCGCGCGTCACCGTCATCACGCTGCTCCGGGGCGCCCTCGATGTCACTCAGCTGTCGGTACAACGCTTTCTGCTCTTTCGTGAGCGTGCGCGGGATCGCGACGTCGAGATACACGAGCTGATCGCCGCGACCCGACGAGCCGAGATGCGGCACTCCTTTGCCGCGCAGTCGGACCATTTGACCGTGCTGTGCGCCGCTTGGCACCTTCACCGCCGCGGTCGCACCCTCGATCGTCGGGACTTCGAGATCGACGCCAAGCGCGGCCTGCGCCGGTGAGACTCGCAGCACGTGCACGAGGTCGTCGCCCTCGCGACGGAAGAGGGTGTGCTCGCGCAGCCGGATCAGCACGTAGAGATCACCAGAAGGCCCGCCGCGCAGGCCGGCCTCGCCCTCGCCCGCGACGCGCAGCTGCTGCCCGTCGTCGATGCCCGCCGGAATGTCGAGCGGCAGCTCGTGGTCGCGGCGCTCGCGGCCCTCACCACGGCAGCGCGTGCAGAGCGCATCGACGGTCTTGCCCGACCCACCGCAGCGCGGGCAGGTCGACACGTTCACGAATCGGCCGAACACGGATTGTTGCACCTGCCGCACCTCGCCACGCCCATTGCATGTGCTGCAGGTCGAGATCTTCGAGCCGGGCTCCGCGCCACTGCCCTCGCAGCCCTCGCAGGTCTCGAGCCGTGGCACGCGGATCGTGCGCGCCCCGCCCTTCACCGAATCGATGAGCTGAATCTCGATCTCCATGCGAAGATCCGCGCCGCGCATCGGCCCCCGCGGCTCGCGGCGGCGGAACTCAGAGCCGAAGAACGTCTCGAAAAGATCGCCGATCCCGAAGTCGCCCAGACCCTGGCCATTCCCGAACATGTCGTAGCGCTGGCGCCGCTCGGCGTCGGACAGGACCTCGTAGGCCTCGGTGATCTGCTTGAAGCGCTCGCCCCCGTCGGATGTCTCGCTCGTGTCGGGGTGATGCTGGCGCGCGAGCTTGCGGTATGCGCTGCGGATCTGATCCGCCGTCGCGGTTCGCGGGACGCCCAGCAGCTCGTAGTAATCCGCCTTCGTGGCCATCACCTGTCATTATCCCGGCTCATGGACGATCTCTTCCGCTTGACGACCCAGTTCCTGCATGTTCTCGCCGCCGTACTGTGGATCGGTGGCGGCTTCTACACGCTGTTCGTTCAGCTGCCGGCCCTCCTGGCGGCGCCGGGGCCGGCACGCGGCCCGGTCATGGCGCAGCTCGCGCCGCGCCAGATCTTCTACATCCTCCGCGTCGCGGAGCTCACGCTTGTGACCGGTGTGCTCAACCTCTTCGCGAGCGGACGCGCTCAGCAGCTCAGTGAGCCGCTCGGGTCGCGCTGGGCCATCGTCATGCTCCTGGGGATCCTCCTCGCGGTCGGGCTGTACACGCTCGCGCGCGCGACGCTCGTCCCGTGGACGAAGCGGATGCTCACCCTTGGTCCAAAGGCCGCGGCGGGCGACGCGGCCGCCGCGGCCGAGGCGGGCCAGATCATCGAGCGCATCCGAATGGTCGGACGCATCCAGATCGTGCTGGGCAGTCTCATCATCCTCGCGATGGTCACGGCCCGACTCAGCTAGATGCCCCTGGTCTTCGCCGCCATCGCGCCGCACGGCAGCATGGCGATCGCGGAGTGGTGCACGCCGCCCGAGCGCGGGCTCGCGGCCAAGACGCGCGCGGCGATGGCGGAGCTCGGTCGGCGTTTTGCCGCGGCATCGCCCGACGTCACCGTCGTGCTGACGCCGCACAACATCCACGTCGAACGCGCAATGTCCGTCGTCCTCGCGGGCTCGATGGCGGGCTCGCTCGAAGGCGGTGCCGCGGCCGTCTCGATGCGCGTCCCGGTGGACCGCGAGATGGCGATCGCGATCGCAGCCGCCGTCGGTGCCGCCGGCGTGCCGATGGTCGCCGTGAGCTATGGCGCCAACGACACTGCCGCAGCGGTATTCCCGATGGACTGGGGCACTCAGGTGCCGTTGCATTTCTTGGGCGGCCGCGACGCACCACCAAAGCCGATCGTGATGGTCGCGCCCGCCCGCGACCTTTCGTGGGATGCGCACATCACCGCGGGTGGCGCGATCGCGAAGGCTGCGGAGGCGTCTGGCAAGCGCGTCGCGCTCATCGCGTCGTGCGACCACGGACACGCGCATGACCCGAAGGGACCATACGGTTTCAGCCCGGCCTCGAGGGAGTTCGACGACCGCGTTGTCGACCTCGTGAAGCGCGACGCGCTCGTCGAGCTCCTGCGTTTCGAGCCCGCGTTCGTCGCGGAGGCGAAGGCCGACAGCTTCTGGCAGATGCTGATGCTGCACGGCGCGATCGCCGGCGGCTGGCGTGGCGACTTCCTGTCGTACGAGGCACCGACGTACTTCGGCATGCTTTGCGCGGCGTATTCGCCAACGAAATAGGCCACCGGGAACCTCCGGCCGGGCCCGTCGTCTAACCGCCATCCGGTCATAGCCGGAAGGAGGACGACGGTATGAGACGGTTCATCGCTGGCGCGGCAGTCCTCGTCGCCGCGCTCATCGCCACATCCCAGCCGGCCGCGGCCTGCGCGGGCCTCATCGGCCCCAACGGCGCGGTCAATCTGCTCCGGACCACAACCTTCGCCGGGTATCACGACGGCATCGAGCACTACGTGACCTCGTTCAAGTTCCAGGGCGGCAGCGGCCAGTTCGGGTCGCTCGTTCCGCTTCCGGCCGTTCCAACGCTGATCGAGAAGGGCGGCGACTGGACCCTCCAGCGGCTCATCCGCGAGACCGAGGTCTTCGCGAAGCGCGGAGTGCTCGAGCGCTCGGCGTTCGCAGCCGCCAGCGCGGATGCGCAGGTACTGATGCAGGTCAAGATCGACGCGCTCGACATCACTGTCCTCAAGGGCGGCGGCGAGTCCGTCGGACGCTGGGCGACCGAGCACGGCTTCCGTCTCCCGCCGGACGCGCCGGAGATCCTCGAGTTCTACGCGGCGCGCAGCCCGATCTTCATGGCCGCGATCTTCGACGCCGACGCCGCGAAGGCGAAGGGTCAGAACATCGGCGACGGCACGCCGGTCCACATCACGATGCCGACGAACAATCCCTGGGTCCCGCTGCGCATCCTCGGCACCGGCAAGGCCGCCGACGACCGCATCGAAGCGGACGTGTACCTGCTCACCGATCGCAAGCCGGTCCTGCTGCCCGCCCCCTTTGCGAACGGCATGAAGCTCGACCACAGCGCGACGGCTTCGGCATCTCTGCTCAACGACCTCCGTTCCGACAAGGGCATGGAGTGGGTCCCCGAGATGGGTTGGCTCACGAAGATCAGCATCGACGCCAAGGCCAGCCAGCTCACCTACGACCTCGCGGTCAGCGCGAACGGCACCGTGCCCTCCCGCGTTGCCGCTGGTCTCGAAGCCCCCGCCGCGCCAAACAGCGTTCCCGCATCTCAGTCGAACGAGCCGCTGGTGCTCGCGGGCATAGCGATCACGGGTCTCGGTGCACTGCTCGTCATCGCACGCCTCGCACCCCGGACGGCCCGGTAATGCGTCTCCTCGTGGCGCTCGCGCTCGCCGCACTCGCGGCGAGCGCCTGCGCCTCGGCGCAGGCCGCGACGCTGCCGACCGAGGTCGGGATCCGCATCCACTACTCACGCTTCATGCTCGAGCGGATCGAGGTCCCCGCGAATGTGCCGATCACCTTCACGATCGTGAACGACGACCCCATCGACCACGAGTGGCTCATAGGCGACGCGGCGTTCCACAACCGTCATCGCACCGGGACCGAGCCGGTGCACGGCGATCGTCCCGATGAGGTGTCGCTCGCGCCGATGGCGACGAAGACCACGACCCTCACCTTCGCGCCAGGCACCTACATCTTCATCTGCCACTTCCCGGCGCACGAGGCCTACGGGATGGTCGGAGTACTAGTCGCTAAGGGCTAAGCCGGACCGGACATGAGAGAGCGCCGCATGGAGTCATCCTCCCGCGGCGCTCTCTGAGCGTCCGAGTTAGACGGTCGGCTTTACGAGTCAGCTCTGTTCTTTGAACTCGCCCTCGATGGTGTCGCCGTCCTTCTTGTCGCCCTTGTCGCCGGCCGTCGCACCCGCGGGCTCGCCCTCGGGCTGCGGCTGGCCATCCTCGGACGGCTGCTGCTTGCTCATGGCTTCGCCGATCTTCATCGACGCCTGACGCAGGTCCTCCATCGCGGTCTTGATCCGCTGCGTGTCGTCGCCCTTCAGCGTTTCGCGCAGCGCGGCGATCTTCTCCTCGACGTCCTTCTTGATGTCGGCCGGAGCCTTGTCGCCGAGGTCGCGGAGCGTCTTCTCGATCTGGTACGCGAAGGTGTCCGCCTCGTTGCGGGTCTGGATCCGGTCGACATTGCGGCGGTCCTCTTCGGCATGCGCCTGCGCGTCCTTCACGAGCTTCTCGACCTCGTCCTTGCTGAGGCCGCTCGATGCCGTGATCGTGACGTGCTGCTCCTTACCGCTCGACTTGTCCTTCGCCTTCACGTTGAGGATCCCGTTCGCGTCGATGTCGAACGTCACCTCGATCTGCGGCAGGCCACGCGGAGCCGGCGGGATGCCGTCGAGGATGAAGCGCGCCAGGCTCTTGTTGTCCCCGGCGAGCTCGCGCTCGCCCTGGACGACGTGGATCTCGACCTGGGTCTGGCCGTCGCTGGCCGTCGTGAAGATCTGCGACTTCGACGTCGGGATGGTGCTGTTGCGCTCGATGAGCTTGGTGGCGACGCCACCAAGGGTCTCGATCCCGAGCGACAGCGGCGTGACGTCGAGAAGCAGGACGTCCTTGACCTCGCCCTTGAGCACCCCCGCCTGGATCGCCGCGCCGACGGCCACGACCTCGTCGGGGTTCACGGTCTTGTTCGGCTCTTTGCCGAACAGCTTCTTCACCGTCTCGACGACGAGCGGCATGCGTGTCATTCCACCAACCAGGACCACCTCGTCGATCTTGTCCGCACTCACGCCCGCGTCGGCGATGGCCTTCTTGACGGGATTGATCGTCTTCTCGACGAGGTCGCCCACAAGCTGCTCCAGCTTGCTCCGCGTCAGCGTGATGACGAGGTGCTTCGGACCGGACTGGTCCGCCGTGATGAACGGCAGGTTGATCTCGGTCTGCTGGGTGCTCGACAGCTCGATCTTCGCTTTCTCCGCGGACTCCTTCAGACGTTGGAGGGCCATGCGGTCGTTCTTCAGGTCGATGCCCTGGTCCTTCTTGAACTCCTCGATGAGCCAGTCGATGATCCGCGCGTCGAAGTCGTCGCCACCCAGGTGCGTGTCCCCGTTCGTGGCCTTGACCTCAAAGACGCCCTCACCGAGCTGCAGGATCGAGATGTCGAAGGTGCCACCG
>JANMSU010000489.1:0-3308 GCA_031389835.1 Chloroflexota bacterium | reverse complement strand
GTGGATGCCTTCACGCCGCGGCCGCGAGCACCTCCTCCAGGTCATCCGCGAGCTCCTGTTCGCGCAGCCGCGGCGAGTGCGCACCGAGATGACCCACGCCGCGCGGTTTCTCACGAATGTCACCAAGAAGCGCAGCGTCGTTTTTCTCATCTCCGACTTCCTTGACGTTGGCCTGGTCGACGACCCCGCGGTACGCATGCTCGGCCGAAAGCACGACGTCATCGCGCTGGTCCTGAACGACCCACGCGAGCTCGAGCTTCCGAATGTCGGTGTCGTGGCGCTGGAGGACGCGGAGACCGGCAGCGTCGTGCACATCGACACCGGCGATAAGCGGCTCCGGGAGGAATACGCGAGCACCGGCCGGCGCCGGCGCACCGAGCGGCGGCAGGCACTCGCACGGATGAAGATCGACAGCGTCGATCTTTTCACCGACCGCCCATTCGCCCCGGCGCTCATGGCCCTGTTCAACGCGCGGACGCGACGCAATTGAAGCAGCTCATTGTCGCGCTCGTGCTCTGGTTGCCGCTCGTCGTCGCGAGCAGTGCTGCGGCGGCAGGCCCGGTCAATGCGGCCGCGACGCTCGACCGGACCACGATCACCATCGGAGACCCAACGTTCCTCACCCTGTACGCCGACGCGGAAGTCGGATACCAGGTCGGTGACCCGAACATCGCGCATACCGTCGGGGACCTTGAGGTGCTCGAGGTCCTCCCGTCCGGCCGCTCGACCCGTTCTGGCGGGATCGCGCGCTGGACCTTCCGCTACCGGATCACCGCGTGGGTCGTCGGCGATCTGGCCGTTCCACCGATCGAGATCCCCTACAGCGGCCCGAATGGTGTGAGCGGCGTGGCCACGACTGCCCCGCTGGTCCTGAAGGTGGCGACCGTGATCCAGGACGGGGAGAACACCTCGGACGTCAAGCCGCTGAAGCCGCAGCTGGACCTGCCCGAGGCGCTCGGCGCGAGGCTCTCGAGGATCGCGCTCTTCGTCGCCGCCGCCGCGGCATTCACCGCGCTCGCCGGCTTCATCTTCTGGATGCTGCTGCGGCGACACGAGGAGGTCGCGGCCGCGGAGCACCTCACGCCGGTGCAGCGCGCGCTGCGCGAGCTGGACGCGCTCGCGGAGCAGCGACTGCCGGAGAAGGGCAAGACCGCGGAGCATTACGAGCTCCTCACCGCGAGCCTGCGTCGCTATGCGGTCCAGCGCTTCGGCGTCGAGCCGGGTCGCACGAGTCGAGAGCTTCGAGCGGCACTTGAGCGCGCCGGCGTTGACCGAACGCAGGCCGGCGCGATCTACGAGATCCTTCGCGAGGGAGACGAGGTCCGTTTCCGTCACGCTATCCCGTACCCGGCGCACGCGCAGAACGCGGTCCGCGCGGCGCTCGAGGTCGTGCGGCGCGCAGCCACCGCTGAGGAGTACGAGATCGCCGCGCTGAGGCCGCAATGAGCACGCGCATCTTCGGTACCGAGATCCGCTTCGACGCACCGTGGGCACTCGCGCTGCTCGCGCTCGTGGTCATCGCCGCGGCGCTCGAGATCCGTCGCGAGCGCGGGCGAAGCGGCGGCGTGTTGTTCTCCTCGCTCGGACTCGTCCCGCACGCACACGGCAGCTGGCGCGTGCGCCTCCGCTGGCTGCTGCTTCCTCTGCGCGTTTTCGCCGCGACGGCCCTGATCGTCGCGCTCGCGGCGCCGTCCGTCGTGCATGCCGCGTTCGATGTTCCAGCGGAGGGGATCGACATCGTCGTGGTCATCGACACGTCCTCGTCGATGACGACGCCCGATCTCGATGGCCGGCCACGCATCGAGGTCGTGAAGAAGGTGGTCCATGACTTCCTCGGTGGACTCAAGAACGACCGCGTCGGCATCGTGATCTTTAGCGCCGAGTCCATGGTGCTGAGTCCGCTCACGCTCGACTACGCGGCCGCGCAGCGCCTCGTCGAGCCGGTCGCCGCCGGCCGGCCGTTACGCGACGGCACGGCCATCGGCACCGGCCTCGCGACGGGACTCAACGTCGTCCGCGAGTCCACGGCGCGCGGCAAGGTTGCGATCCTTCTGACCGACGGACAGAACAACTCGGGCGATGTTCAGCCGTCGGATGCGGCTCAGATCGCGAAGCTCATCGGCGTGCGTCTCTACACGATCGGCGCGGTCGCGGCGCGATCGCGCGCGGAAGTCGACGAAGCCCTGATGAAGCGGATGGCCGAGATGACCGGCGGGCTCTACTTCCGCGCGTCGGACGAGACGGCTCTCCGTGACGTATACCGCGAGATTCAGACGCTGGAGAAGGCCCGAGTTGGCACACGCGCGTTCATCTCGACCGAGGATGCGTCACTCCCGTTCGCCGCGGCCGGCGCGGGACTCCTCGCGCTGCAGCTTCTTCTGGCTCTGACCCTCTTCCGGAGAACACCGTGACACTACCGGTCCTGGGCTTCGCGCGACCCGAGCTCCTGCTGCTGCTGGTCGCGGCTCCGCTCATCGTGGCTCTGGTCGTCCTCGCGTATCGCGCGCGGGTACGCGCGCTGCGGTCCTTCGGCGGGGAGGCGGCCCTCGTGTCACGCAGCGGCGCCCGCTGGTGGTTGAAGGCGGTCCTGGTCGTCGTTGCACTCGCGAGCCTCGTCATCGCACTCGCCGGTCCATTCGTCGATCTGCGCGCGCGCGCGGCGCGCCGGCTCGGCGTGGACATCGTCCTCGCGGTCGACGTGTCGCAGAGCATGGCGGCGCGGGACGTCGAACCGGATCGGCTGCGAGCGGCGCGCCATTTCTCCGAAGAGCTTGGCCGTCACATGATCGGCAGTCGAGTCGCGCTCGTGCTCTTCGCGGGGCAGGGGACCGTGCGGTACCCGCCCACCACCGACCCCCGCATCCTCGGCGAGGTCCTCGACAACTCCGGGCGCGGTGTGCGGCTCACGCAGGGTTCGTCGCTTCGGGCCGGGATCGAATCGTCGCTGGGCGCATTCCCACCGGACCTTGACCCGCTGCGGCAGCGAGCGATCGTCCTCGTTTCCGACGGCGAGATCACGAACAGCGATGTGCCGGAGGCCAGCGAGCTGAAAGGCGCGAAGATCTACGCCGTCGGCATCGGCACCACCACCGGAGGACAGATCCCCCTATACGACGCGAACAACGGGAAGTTCACCGGATACCTGCGGGACGCTGGCGGTGTCATGGTCGTGAGCCACCTCGTCGAGGAGACCCTGCGGTCCGTCGCGGACAAGGGCGGCGGCCGCTATTTCCATTACCTCGGCAACGACGGCGTCATCGGCGAGCTCGCTCGGGAGCTGCGCAGCATGGAGGCCATCGAACCGCTTG
>JANMSU010000456.1:0-11111 GCA_031389835.1 Chloroflexota bacterium | reverse complement strand
GCGGCGACGTCGTGGGCAGCGGTCCGACGACGGGCGGAGTGGTCGGCGCGATCGTCTGAAGCGTAGGTACGAGGGTCGGAAGCGCGATCGTCGGTAGCGAAGGCGCTGCAAGCGGCAGCGGAACCACCGTCGCGGGCACGGACGTCGGGCCCGGAACGGTCTCCTCCACCGAAGGCTCAGCGGGCACGACGGCTTCAACTCCCTGCGCGGGGGCGCCTGCGCCGCTTGGCCGAACGGTGGGCTCGCTCTTCAGTGGGGTACCACTGCTCGGCGCGGCAGATGACGACGGCCACGTTGGCGCCGTGAAATTCCATCCCGCCATCAGCGCGCCGCCAAGAAGCCCGAGCACGAGCGTCAGCCCGATGGCGAGCGCGATCGAGGACAGTGGCAGTGCGTGAAGCTCCAGCCGCTTCGGGGTCGCCAGCGCAGCGTCGGCCGGAGCGTCGGTGTCTTGAGCCTCTTCACGGATCGCAAGCGCGACCGCTTCGGCACGACTGGATGCACCGAGACGATCGAAGACGTTGGAGAGATGCCAGTTCACGGTGCTCTCAGAGATGCCGAGGATGCCCGCGATCTCCTTGCTCGTTCGCCCAGCAGCCACCAGGGCGAGGATCTCTCGCTGGCGAGGGCTGAGCTCTCGAGGGGTCGTCATCGTTGTCACGACTCACGTCGAGGCAGGGTCTTTGCCGCAACGGCCGCCATTCACTCCTTTGCCCGACAAGCCGTTGAAGTCGCGTTACACGTTCGTCGGTTTCGACCCCATTAGTTCATGTGGTTCGGAACACAAGTTCTAAGGGCCCCCTGATCTACCCGGCCACCCACATCACCGGCACAAGCGAGCGATACACCCGGCCGGGCCGCGGTGCTGCGGAGGAGACCGCCAGCGATCGAAAAAACGAATCAAGGAGACAGACATGAAGAAGCGACTCTTGGGACCGATACTCGCGCTGGCGCTTATGGGACTCGCCCCAGCGACCGCGGCAGCCGCGGAAGTGAACATGGGCGCGAAGGCCGCGACGGCCAACGCGAACTGCGAGGCCGGAAACGGGCGGGGCGGAGCTAGGGCGCTTGCCACGCTCGTCGCCGCCGCGGTGGACGCCGGTGGCGTCAACGCATGTGGCATCGACGTGCTGAACAACTCGCTCAACAACCTCCTCCAGAACGCCGACATCCACGTTCTGGAGAACATCCTGAACAACAGCCCGATCCTCAACGACCTGAACATCTCTGACATCACGGTCAACGTGCTCGGTGGTGTCACAACGATCTCCGTCCTTGGCGCGCCCGTGCTGGTGCTCCAGTAACCCGACGCGTCACTTCTGGAGACTTGGAGAGAGGGAGCCGAAAAGGCTCCCTCTCCCTTTGTTCGACATAATTTTGCCGTGCCCGACATGCTCGACCGCTATCTCGATCAGCACCGCGACCGTTTCGTCGAGGAGCTGCGCGAGCTCTGCGCGATACCGTCCGAGGCGACCGATCAAAGCGCGCTCGACGCGGCCGCGCGTTGGTGCGGGGACCGTCTGGTCGCCGCCGGCGCCACGTCGCGGGAGCTCAGGGTCGAGAGCGCTCCCGCGCTGGTCGTCGGCGAGGCCGGCGAGGGCAAACGCACCCTCATCTGCGTTCAGCACTACGACGTGCAGCCGGCGGTCCCACTGGACCTCTGGCGCACTCCGCCGTACGAGCCAGCTGTCCGCGACGGCGCGGTGTTCGCGCGCGGCGTGGACGACAACAAAGGGCACCTGCTCCTGCGCATCCAGGCGGTCGAAACCTATCGCGCCATCCACGGCGAGCTCCCACTGCATCTGCGCTTCCTGATAGAAGGAGAGGAGGAGAGCGGCAGCCCCAACCTGGCCCGCCTGCTCGAGCTCGACGCGACCCTCACCGACGGCGACGGCGCGCTGAAGGAAGGTGGCGCGATCGACTCTGCCGGCCGGCCGCACCTGCTCCTCGGGGGCAAAGGCATCTTCTACGTCGAGCTGCGCGTGCGCTCGATGGCACGCGACGCCCACTCGGGCGGCGCAACGCATCTACCCAACGCGGCGTGGCGCCTGGTCAATGCTCTCGACACGCTCGTCGACCGCATCGGCCGGATCCTCATCGACGGCTTCTACGACGATGTGCGCCCACCGACCGAGGCCGAGCGCGCACACCTCGCGGCACTTCCGTTCGAGTCCGACGTGGTGAAGCGTCTCTACGAGATCGATGCCTTCGCGTGGGGGCGCTCCGACGCTGAGGCGCGTATGGCATCGGTGTTCGAACCGACGTGCAATATCTGCGGCATCGTCTCGGGGTTCATCGGCGAGGGTACGAAGACGGTCATCCCGTCCGAGGCGATGGTGAAGATCGACTTCCGGCTCGTGCCGGATCAGGACCCCGCCCGAATCCGCACGTTGCTCCGCGCACACCTCGACCGTCGAGGCTTCACCGACGTCGAGCTCATCGCGAAGGAGGGCACAAGACCGTACCGCGGACGCATCGACGATCCGCTCGTGCGCGCCGCGCAGGCCGTCGCTGAGCAAGAGATCGGAAGTCCGGCGCTGCTGATCCCCTCCTCCGGCGGAACGTCGCCGATGTGGCAGGTCTGCGGGAAGCGCTCGCTGGCGAACGTCACGCTCGGCATGGGCCACCCCGGCTCGGGCGCGCACGCTCCGAACGAGAACATCCTCCTCGACAACTACTGGAAGGCGCTGCGCGCGACGGTCGCTCTGTTCCGCCGCTACGCCGATCAGGACTGAGCGTGGAGGGAACAGTGGAGATCAGGTCGCTTCGGTGCCGCGGGCGCCAAGGCACGACGCCCGAGGAACGGGCGACCCCGCAGGAGTATTTCGTCGACGTCGTGGTGCGCACCGACCTCGCGGAGGCCGTGCGCGCCGACGATGTCGCGTCTGCGCTCGACATCAGCGTGCTCGCGAAGGTCGTGCGTGAGGCAGTCGCCGAGCGCCCGCGCGCTCTCGTCGAGCGCATCACGTTCGATGTCGCACGCAGCGTCCTCGCGCACTTCCCCGCGGTGAGCGAAGCGCGCGTGCGGGTCCTGAAACCAGAGCCCGACGGACTCGACGCGGAGGCCGAGGCTGTGGAGATCGTGCTCCGCCGGTGATCCGCGCGCTCGTCTTCGATTTCGATGGGCTCATCCTCGAGACCGAGACCCCGGCGTACGAAACGTGGGCCGAGATCTACAAGGAGCACGGCCACGAGCTGCCGCTGGATCGTTGGTTCGACTACATCGGGCGCGAAGGCGGCTACTTCAACGCAGCGGACCACCTCGCCGCACTCGTCGGCTCGAGCTTCGACCGGGATGCGACACAAGCACGACGGGACGTGCGCAAAACGGAGCTCATCGCCACGCTCGACGTCATGGTCGGCGTGCGCGAGTACGTCGCCGACGCGAAGCGCCTCAGCCTGCTCCTCGCGGTCGCATCGAGCTCATCGCGCGCTTGGGTGCTCGGCCACCTCGCGCGCCTAGGTCTGAGCGCTGAATGGGACGCGGTCCGCACCCGCGACGATGTCACGCGAACCAAACCGGCCCCGGACCTGTATCTCTCCGCGGTGAAGGCGTTGGGCGTCGCGCCAAAGGAAGCCGTCGCGTTCGAGGACTCCGCGAACGGTATCGCCGCTGCGAAGGACGCGGGGCTGCTGTGCGTGGCGGTCCCGAACTCGCTGACAGCCGGGATGGATCTGTCGCGGGCCGACCTCCGACTGGGCTCGCTGGCCGACACGAAGCTCGAGGAACTGCTCGCCCAGCTCGCCCGGGATTAGTCTCTCTGCCGTGGCAGCCACCACACCCGCCGACGCCCGTCTCGCAGCGGACATATACCGCTACTCGCCGTACGCGCGCGGCCGCCGCGCGCTGGTATGGATGTGGGACCGTCCGATCGCGCGCGCGCTCACGCGTGCGTTCATCACGATCTTCTTGGTCACGACGCTCAACTTCGCGCTCATCCGCCTCATGCCCGGCAACGCGATCGACGCGTACATCGCACAGGTCATGAACGAGCAGCTGCTCAGCTACGAAGACGCGGCGCAACTCGCGTCCGGCTTGTTCAATCTCGATCTGGACAAGCCGATCCACGAGCAGTACCTGCAGTTCCTCGGGGACCTCGTGCGCGGCAACCTCGGTACTTCGATGCTCTCGCAGGGCACCACGGTGACCTCGATCATCACGGCGTATCTCCCATGGACGCTGTTCACCGTCGGCCTCGGGTTAATGCTGAGCTTCACGGTCGGGGTCTTTCTAGGTCTGCTGGCCGCATACCGGCGCAATTCGCTTTTCGATCACATCGTGTCGTCAGGCGGCTCGATATTGAGCTCCATCCCCAGCTACGTCACAGCGCTGCTCATCGTGGTCATCCTGGGAACGCAGCTACGCCTGCTGCCGATCGCCGAAATGCGCGGCTCGTCCAGTCCAAGCGTCGCCCCCGGCTTTCACCTCGAGTATCTCGCCGACATCCTGTTCCACGCGGTGCTTCCAGTGCTCGTGTACTTCATCGCAACGGTCGGCCACTGGATCCTGAGCATGAAGAGCGCGACGCTCGCCACGCTCGAGGAGGACTACGTGACCGCGGCTCGGGCCCGAGGCCTCTCAGATGGCCGGATCACCACGGCGTATGTCGGGCGGAATGCCGTCCTCCCGCTCGTCTCCCAGTTCGCGATCACCGCGGGTCACGTCGTGGGCGGCGCGTTCTTCATCGAAACGATCCTCGTGTACCCGGGGATCGGCCTGCGCCTCTACAAGTCGATCGAGCAGCGTGACTACACGCTGATGCAGGGGATCGTCCTGCTGCTGACGGTATCCGTCGTCGTGGCGAACCTGCTGGCGGACGTTCTGTACGCGAAGCTCGATCCTCGCATCGGGCGCGCGGGCGGGGCGAACGGATGAGCGTCGCCGCGCTCTCCCGGCCGACAACGCGCTCCCGGATCA
Source organism: Chloroflexota bacterium (assembly GCA_031389835.1). Taxonomy (GTDB): domain Bacteria; phylum Chloroflexota; class Limnocylindria; order P2-11E; family P2-11E; genus CF-39. Next base: position 6,193 of record JANMSU010000456.1, on the reverse strand, counting down.
CGGGCCCGCTCGCGTCGCTTCTCGACTTCCTGAGACTGCTGTCGAAGAAGCCGCTCGGGTTGGTCGGGCTTATCGGCGTCCTCTTCTTTGTCGTGCTCGCCTTCATCGTCCCGCTCTTCGTCCCGTACCAGGACGCGGTGGACGTGACCGCGATCTACCAGCCGCCTTCCGCGGCACACCCACTCGGGACCGATTCCAGCGGACGCGACGTCTGGAATCAGATCATCCACGGCGGCCGCGACATCCTGCTGGTCGGCTTCGTCGCTGGATTCTTCTCGACGCTCATCGCGGTGACCTTCGGGTCGCTCGCCGCCGTCGCCGGAGGGAAAGTGGACGCGCTCATCTCCGGGGCGGCCGACTTCTGGCTGACCATCCCGCAGATCCCGATCATCGTCGTGCTCGGCAGCATCCTGAAGTTCAACAGCATCTGGATCATCGCCGCTCTGCTGGCGCTGCTCGCCTGGGCGGGCCTCCTCCGGCAGGTACGCGCTCAGGTGCTCTCGCTGAAAGAGCGCGATTACATCGAAGCGGCGCGCTCGCTCGACCTCGGCCTGTTCCACATCATCTTCAAAGAGATCCTTCCCAACATGCGCAGCTACATCGTCATCCACTTCATCCTCGCGATGACCGCGGCGATCTACGGCGTCGCCGGTCTGACGCTGCTCGGGCTGATCCCTCTGTCGGGACAGAACTGGGGGCTCATGCTCAACTACGCCTACGTGCGTGGCGCGCTGTTCTTCAAGGACAGCCTCTTCTACATCCTCAGCCCCGTCCTCGCGATCACGCTGTTCCAGCTCTCGCTCGTGTGGCTCGCATCCGCCCTCGAGGACATCTTCAACCCGCGCCTCCGCAGCTCGGGCTAGAGCGTGCCGACGAAGAGGGCGAGCGCGGCGCCGCAGCAGCTCGAAGCGGACCAGGTGCTGTCCGTCAGAGGATTGTCCATCGCGTATTCCACGCGGCGCGGACCCGTGCAGGCGGTGCGCGACGTTTCGTTCGACCTCCGACGCGGTGAAACGCTTGCGATCATCGGTGAGAGCGGGTCGGGAAAGACAACGCTCGCGGTCAGTCTGATCCGACTGTCGCCGCGCACCGCGAAGATCACAAAGGGCCACATCCTGTACCGCAAGGAAGACGAGACGATCGACGTCGCATCGCTGGGAGACAGCGACCTGCGCGAGTTCCGCTGGAGCGAATGCGCGATGGTGTTCCAAGCCGCTCTCAACTCGTTCAATCCGGTGATCTCGATCTGGGAGCAATTCCTCGATACCGCGCGCGCACACGGCATGATGGATGCGAAACACGTGCGCTCCCGCGCCGGTGAGCTGCTTGGTCTCGTGAACCTCGATCCCGAACGCGTTCTTCGCGCGTTCCCACACGAGCTCTCCGGCGGCATGAAGCAGCGTGTTCTGATCGCGCTCAGCCTGCTGCTCAAGCCGTCGATCATCATCCTCGACGAGCCGACGACCGCGCTCGACATCCTGACGCAGCGCGCGATCATCGATCTGCTGCGCCGGCTGCGCGAGCAGCTCGGCTTCTCGATGATCTTCATCTCGCACGATCTGTCGCTCGCTGCGGAGCTCGCCGATCGCGTGCTCACGATGTATGCCGGCACCGTTGTCGAGCGCGCCAGTGTCAAAGACCTCTTCTACCGGCCGCGGCACCCGTACTCGATGGGACTGCTTCGCGCGGTGCCGCGAGTGAGCGGCGCGCTCGGCAACGTGGTCTCGATCGCTGGCAGTCCTCCCGACCTGATCAACCTGCCAGGCGGCTGCACCTACAGCCCGCGCTGCCCATTCGTGATCGATGAGTGCAAGCTCCGCGAGCCCGATCTCCTCGCCGTCGACACGCCCAACCACGACGCGCGGTGCATCCGGTGGAAGCACGTCGCCGAATTGGTCGGCAAAGAGGAGGCCGTCGTCGCCGAGAAGCTGGGCGCCGCCACATGACCGCCTCAGGCGACATCACCGTAGCGGGCAAGCCGCTCATCGAGCTGGTGAGCGTCACCCGGGAGTTCAAGACGCCCGGCGGTGCGATCAAGGCCGTCGACCGCGTCTCTCTCGCGCTCGGTCAAAGCGAGGCGATGTGCCTGGTGGGCGAGAGCGGCTGCGGCAAGACGACGACAGGGAGATTGCTCGCGGGATTGCTCCGTCCGACGAGTGGCCAGCTGCTGTTCGAAGGCAAGGACGTCTGGACCACGAAGGGCGACGAGCTGGCGCGATTCCGCCGTTCCGTGCAGCTCGTGCATCAGGACCCCTACGCGTCGCTGAATCCGATCCGCACCGTTTATCAAACGCTGTCGGCACCGCTGTTCCGGCATGGCAAGGCACGTGGGCGCCGCGCCGCGATAGGGGCCGCGACCGAGCTCCTTCAGCGCGTCGGGCTGACGCCGCCAGCGGATTTCCTCGTGAAGTACCCGCATCAGCTCTCCGGTGGTCAGCGGCAGCGCGTAAGCATCGCGCGCGCGCTCAGCGTGGATCCGCGCGTGATCGTCGCGGACGAAGCGGTGTCGATGGTCGACGTGTCGATCCGCATCAGCCTGCTCAACCTGCTCCTCGCGCTGCGTGACGAGTTCCGCGTGACCATCGTCCTTATCACCCACGACCTCGCCGTGGCGCGCTACTTCGCGCTGCGAGGCCGCATCGGCGTGATGTACCTCGGGCGCGTGGTCGAGCTCGGCACCTCGGAGCTCGTCGTTGGCGATCCCGCGCATCCGTATTCCGCGGCGCTCGTCGCTGCGATACCCGAGGCTGACCCGACGCTCACGCGCTCGAAAGAGCGCGTCGAGCTCAGAAGCGCGGAGGTCCCGAGCCTGCTTCGGCTTCCGAGCGGGTGCACGTTCCATCCGCGGTGCCCGCTGTTCGAAGAGGGACTGTGTGATGTCCAGGTGCCCGAGCTGCTGCCGATCCCCGACGGCCGCCAAGTCGCGTGTCACGTGGCGGCTCGCGAGCGAGCGCCGGCCGCCGAGCTCCTCGGGGTGCGCTAGGTGGACCCAGCGCTCCTCAAGGGCAACCTGACGCTGGCGATCTTCATCCTTCTGACCGCGCTCATGATCCTGCCGTTCCAAGACCGCTCGTCTGGCGCCTTCGTGGTCACTGTATTAGCGGTCGTCGTGGCACTTCTGTTCATCTTCGGGACCTGGCTGCTCGCGCGGTGGTTATCACCGCGGATGCCGCCCAATGAAGATGACAAATAAGCGCTGACGGGATACAACGGAGGCAGTCCGGGCCCACCGGCGCGTGCCATGAGCCTCTGGGCGAAGGAGAGGGTTAAGTGAGCAACGACAAGCTTCGTTACACGGCCAGCCGCCGTCGCTTCCTCCGCGACTCCACGCTCGCATCGATCGGTCTGATCGCCGCGGCGTGCGCGCCAGGGTCGACCGGGACCACGACGGGCGGGACCACCGGCGCCACCGGTACCGCGGCGGTGGGCAAGGGCGGCGCGTTCCACGGAGCGTGGCCGTACGTTCTTCCACCGGCCGGCCACTGGAATGGTTTTGCGCCGAACGGCATCCTCACGACCGGCATCTACCGCCATCTCTGGCTGACCACGCTCGGCATGTATATCTGGAATGACAAGAAGTTCGACTACTGGCTGGCCGAGTCATCAGGGGCCAAGGCCGGTGACAACTACGAGCTCAAGCTGCGCTCGGGCATCAAGTGGAGCGACGGCACGGCGTTCACGGCAAAGGACGTGTACACGACCTTCAACGTGGGCCGTCTCGAGAACTTCACCCTCTGGCAGTACGTGGACAAGATGGAGATCGTCAACGACCAGACGATCAACTTCCACTTCTCCCGGCCGTCCAGCTTGGCGGAGCGCCTGCTCCTCCGTGAACCGATGCGCCCAGACGCCCTGTTTGGGACCTACTCCAAGGAGACCGACGCACTCGTAGCCGCGGGCAAGAAAGCGGCGGACCAGGAGTGGCGAGACCTTCGCACCAAGATGAACGCCTTCCGTCCGACGGCGCCGGTCTCGGTCGGACCGTACAAGATCGACCCCGCCACGGTCACCGAGTCACAGCTCACCTTCGTCAGGAACCCGGGTGGGTACGCTTCGGACCGCGTGAACTTCGACAAGGTCGTCGTGTACCAGGGCGAGACCAACCAGGTCTCACCGCTGGTGCTATCACAGGACGTCGATTACGCGACGCACGGCTTCACCCTCGCCGTCGACAGGGCCATGAAGGACGCGGGCATCCGCGTCGCGCGCCCGCCGCTGTACACCGGCCCCGCGCTGTACTTCCACTGGGAGAAGGCGCCGGAGTTTCAGGACGTTCGTCTCCGCTATGCGGTAGCGCACGCGATCAACAAGGAAGAGAGCGCGGCCATCACATACGGCGACTCCGGCAAGGCGCAGAAGTACATGGCCGGCTTCAGTGACGACCACGCGCCCGGGTGGATCGGCAGCGCCGATCTCGCGAAGCTCAAGCCGTACGAGTTCAGCCTCGCCAAGGCCGACCAGTTCATGAAGGACGCCGGCTACGCGAAGGGCGCCGACGGTATCTACGCCAAGGGCGGAAAGAAGCTGGAGCTCGAGCTCGTGTTCCCAAGCGACTTCGCCGACTGGTCCAGCGCAGCGACCCACGCCGCCGAGTCGCTCACGAAATTCGGCATCAAGGTGACACCGCGCGGCCTCGTGAACTCGACGCAGCAGCCAGAGGTCAACGACGGGAAGCACGCCTTCTTCGTACGTGCGTGGGGCATCGGTAGCGCACCTCACCCGCAGTACTCCTTCATCCAGGACCTGCGGACACACAACACGACCCCCGCCGGCGGCGGCATGAAGTACCCGCTGAAGCAGAACCTGCCCTCCACCGGCAAGCAGGTGGACCTCGACGAGCTCATCAACCGGACCGGCGACGGGACGGACGAGACCAAGCAGAAGGCCGCCGTTACCGAGCTGGCACTCGCATTCAACGAACTGCTCCCGATCATCCCGCTGTGGCAGCGCTTCGGTAACAACCCGATCAACGACAAGAAGCGTGTCACCGGATGGCCGGCTGCGACCGACGGCATCTACAAGAACCCCGACGCCGACAGCTTCGCCATGACCCTTCTTATCCGCGGAACGATCGGCTCGATCAAATAGCTGCGTAGCAATCAGGCAGCTAGAGGGCGCTCCGAAAGGAGCGCCCTCTTTCTTATCGCGCTAGCCTCCGGGCGTGCCACTGCGGGTCGGTGTCCTCGGCGCGGGGTTCGCCGGGGCGATGCACGCGCACAGCGCGATGCGGCTCGACGGTGTGCAGGTCGTTGCCGTTGCTGCTCTCCCACTCGACCAAGCCGCCGCGTTGGCAAAGGAGTGCGGCGCGCGCGTTGCGAGCGCGGAGGAGATCTGCGCGGCCGACGACATCGACCTGGTCGTCGTCGCCACGCCGACACATCTTCACGCGCAGTACGCGATCGCGGCCGCGAAGTCGGGCAAGCACGTGTTCTGCGAGAAGCCTCTCGCGCGGACGCTCGCGGACGGCGAGGCGATGGTGCGTGCGTGCGACGAGGCCGGCGTGGCGCTGGCGGTGGGGCACGTCGTGCGCTACTTCAAGGAGTACCAGCGCGCGAAACAGCTGCTTGACGACGGTACCCTCGGCCGTCCCGCGATCGCCACCCTCGTGCGCGGCAACTTCGCGGTCGGATCGGCGCGCGAGTGGTATCTCGACGCCGCGAAGAGTGGCGGGGTCGTCCTGGACCTGATGCTCCACGACCTCGACACCGTGCGCTGGTGGTTCGGCGAGCCGTCGCGCGTGTACGCGAGGCGCTTCACCGGGAACGGTGGGCTCGAGTACGCGCTCGCGACGATCCGGTACGAAGACCGGCCGATCGTGCAGGTCGAAGCGAGCTGGGCGGAGCACGCCGGCTTCCGGACCGGTTACGAGCTCCGCGGCGACCGCGGGATGCTGGTGCACGACAGCAGAGCGGCATCGCCGATCGCGCTGCAATCGCCCGCCGGTCCCGCAGGCCCGGCGATGATGGCGACCCCGACGCTGCACGAGACGCCGTACCTGGTGCAGCTGCGAGACGTGATCGCGCGCATCGCGCGCGGCGATCGGCCGCTTGTCGACGGGCATGAGGGCCTGCGAACGCTTGCCCTGGGCCTCGCGGTCATCCGCGCCGCCGACACGGGCGAGGTCGTGAAGTGGAAGGCGCCGGCATGACGAAGACACTGCGGGTCGGACTCGTCTCCTTCGCGCACGTTCATG
>JANMSU010000366.1:0-10120 GCA_031389835.1 Chloroflexota bacterium | reverse complement strand
CCCTCGACAAGCAGATTCTTGTCGGTCGCGGTGGCGCTCCCTAGCTCGAGCGCGGCGCGCGAGAAGGCGTCCTCGCCGCCTCCGCGGCTGTTCCTTGGCACTTGTCTGACGAGCCGTGAGTCCGGGCGGGTCGGCCCAGCTCAGCAGCGTCGCCCGCGGTCCGGCGCGCGATCCCTTAGCCGACCGCCTGCCGCCACATCGCCGTCCCCGTCGGGGCGCCCTTGGGTAGGTCGAGCACGCGAGTGACTTGGAAACCATGCCGCTCGTAGAGGGAGATGTTCCGCGGGTTCGAGGACTCAAGGTACGCGGGCATCCGCTCCGCGTCGACCCGCGCGAGCCCGAAGATCATCAGGCGTCCGCCGATCCCCTGTCCCTGACGATTGCGCCGAGTGGCGAGGCCGAGCAGGTACCAGTGCGCGGACTCGGTCGGATGCTGCTTCTCCATCGCGCTCAGAAGGCCGACGGCCTTGGGTGTTGCGAGACCGAAGAGCGCGAGCATCGGCGGCAGCATGCTCAGCTGTTCGGCTACGGATTGGCTGAAGTGCCCGGGAGGGCGGAGCCAAATCGCGCTCGCCGAGCCGTCCGCGGTCATGTGCATCTCGGCGTTGTCGCGAAAGCTCGCCCCGGCGGCGTATGCGCCGATGAAGCGGCGGAAGCGTCGCGCCCGGTCCTCCTGGTCACGGCCGCCCACCAACCAGTGTCCGAGGATCGGGTCTTCGGAGAAGGCGTCGGCCTGGATGTCAAGGGCGTGTCCCCACTCGTCCTCGCCGATGACCCGGATCGCTTCCTGCTGCACGGTGCCGCAGTGTAAAGCGCGCTCATCACGCGGTGATGTCACGGCCCACCGCTCGCGTGGCCGATGTCTAGGAAAACGAGCAACACCACCGCCCGTCGTTGCGCCGACGAGGCGAGCGCCATGGAACTCACGCGCGCTTTGCGATGGTTCGCTGCCCGTTAGTCTCCGACGTAGCCGTCGGACGCCCCTCGGCACGCCACTCTGGCCATCCGCCCTCGAGACGGATGGCGTCGAAGCCCTTGCGCTGGAGGATCGAAACCGCCCGGTCCGCGAACTGACAGTACGTGCCGCGGCAGTACACGACCAAGCGCCGATCACGAGGCAGCGTCGAGAGGCGTCGTGCCAGTTGTTCGATGGGAACGGAGACCGCCCCAGGCAAATGGCCGCTCGCGTACTCAATTGCGGGACGGACATCAAGCACGACAACCTTGCCTCGACCAAGCGCCGACGCTAGCGCGGCGCGTCCAAGCTGCTCGCTCTCCACGCGATCGGTCGCGAGCTCGTCCACGACCTGGCCTACTTCACTCAGCTGACGTTCGGCGACCGATCGTAGGGCGAGCCAGAGCCTGAGAACGCCATCGTTTGCCAATCGGTAGATCACGCGGGTCCCCTGCCGCTCCGTCTCGACGAGCCGCGCCGCGCGCAAGGCTTGCAGGTGCTGCGAGACGTTGGCCACCGGCATCTCGAGCTCGGCTGCCAGCGCATCGACGTGCCGCGGAGCCTGAGCGAGCAAATCGAGGAGCTCCAGGCGCTGTCGACTACCAAGCGCCGCGCCGACGCGCGCGAACTGCTCGTACAGCCGCTCCTTGAACACCCGGTCTGCCACGGCCACACGGTACGCGTCTCGCTCGTGCTTTGCAACTATTCAATTGAGAAGTTGACAATCCGCGAGGGGAGCCATAGCGTCCTGTGCGATGTCTCGTCCGTCAGCTCCGAAAGACCGTGCGACCGAGTCCGTCGCTGGCGCCTCACTCCTCGAACGCTCAGACGGCGTCCACCTGTACTCCTTTGATCACCCGAGCCTGGGCGATCGCTCGTACCTGCTCATCGACGAGCCCTCCGGTACGGCTGCGGTGATCGATCCGCAGCGGGAGCTTCAGCCGTACCTCGATGCGGCGCGCCGTCACCGCAGTCGCATCACGTACGCGCTCGAGACGCACCTGCACAACGACTTCGTCTCTGGCGCGCGGCGACTTGCCGTCGAACACCGCGCGACGGTCGTGGCCAGCAACGCTGCCGATCTGAGCTTCCCGCACCGCGGAGTTTCCGGAGGCGACACGATCGAGTTGGGCTCCATTCGCATCAAGGTGCTGGCGACGCCGGGGCACACCCACGAGCACGTCAGCTACCTCGTGCCGGGGGACGACCCGCTCCTGTTCTCTGGCGGCGCGCTGCTGCCCGGGGGTGCCGCGCGCATCGACCTTTTCGGCGCTGACGAGAGCAAGGTTCTCGCCGGACTTGCGCATCGAACGATCGAGGAGCTGCTCGCGCTTGACGCGCGAGTCCGCGTGCTTGCGACGCACTCCGGTGGCTCATTCTGCTCGACCGGTGCGCACGGAGATCCGACGACGACCATCGAGCAGGAGCGCCACCACAACCGTTTCGCAGGCCTCCCCGACGCAACCGCATTTCTCGATGCAGCCACGCGCGACGTGCCGCCCGTGCCGACGTACTACCCGCGCGTCCGCGCGCGCAACCGGCAGGGCGAGCTGCGTGCGCCGACAGCAGCCCGCGAGCTACAGCCGATCGGCCTCGCCGAGCTCATGCGTCACGGACCGCTGACGGTCATCGACACGCGAGCCGCGGCCGAATACGCGCAAGGTCACATCCGCGGCGCGCTCGCCATCGGCCTGAACGGAGCGTTCGCGCCGTGGGCGGGTTGGCTTGTGGATGAGTCGGCCCTGATCGCGCTGGTTGTTGCCGACGCGCACAGAGGTCAGGAAGCGACGACGGCACTTGGCGCCGTTGGCCTGGACGATGTGGCTGGCTACGTCGTCGGCATCGACAGCGAACGAGTGCAGACAGTCAGCGTCCGCCGGCTACCCGCAGGTGAGCTGCGAAGAGGCGACGAGCTCGTCTTCGTCGACACACGCTGGGAACATGAGTGGCTGGCGGGTCACATTCCCGGCGCGCTGCACGCGTCTCCCGATGTGATTGCCCGTGACGGTCTTCCGGCGCTCGCCGGCGAACGACGACCGATCGCGGTGCACTGTGCCAGCGACTACCGATCGGCGATCAGTGTCTCGCTCCTCGAGCGCGCCGGGGTGGCCGACCTGATCCATGTGGCCGACGGCCTTGCCGGCTGGCAGGCCGCGGACGGACCCGTCGAGGCGTCGCGCTAGTGGCGGCGCTGACCGCAGCGCTCGGCGTGCGTGCGAACGCAGTGCAACTTGGGCTCCTCGTGGCCATCAACGTCTTCGTTGGCGCGATGGTCGGGGTGGAGCGGAGCGTCCTTCCCTTGGTCGTCCAGGATCAGGTCGCGGTCGCGGCCTGGGGTGGTGCGGCGCTGGTCGCAGTCTTCGGCGCGGCGAAGGCGACCGCGAATCTCTCTACGCACACGCTCGTCCAACGTCTTGGTCGGCGCAACACGCTCCTTCTCGGCTGGGCACTCGCGCTTCCTGTGCCCGTCCTTCTCGGCACGGCTTCATCGCTGGACGCCGTGCTGGCGGCCAACGTGCTCTTGGGGGCGAGCCAAGGCCTGACGTGGTCCATGACGCTCCTGATGAAAGTTGACCTCGCCGGTCCTCGCCGTCGCGGCTTCGCTACGGGTCTCAACGAATTTGCGGGCTACCTGGGCGTCGGCAGCGCCGCCTACTTCGCGGCAGCCGCGGCCACCGTGCTCGATCCACGGGTAGGCCCGACGTTGCTCGCCGCTGCGATCGCGGCCGCCGGCCTTCTGCTGTCTCTACGCGTGCAGGACACCGCGCGTGTCGTGGCGCTCGAGGAGGTCGACCTTGTCCGACCCGCTCCGCTTGCCGAACGCGTCGCCGTCTACCAGGCCGGCTTCGTGAAGAACGCGAACGACGGCGTGATCTGGGCCTTCGTGCCCCTGCTCCTCGCGCAGCGCGGCGCCGATCTACAGCTCATCGGCGCCGTCGCCGGCATCTATCCAGCCACTTGGGCCGTCCTGCAGTTGGCGGCGGGGTGGCTTTCGGATCTCTTCGGACGCCGGATGCTCGTCGCGGCTGGCATGTTCGTGCAGTCGGCGGCGATCGTGCTGCTGATCGTCGCGACTGAGCCCGCCTTGTGGTTCGTGGCCGCGGTTGCGCTCGGTGCCGGAACGGCGATGGTGTATCCGACGCTGCTGGCGGCCGCAGCCGATCTCGCAGCTCCGCAGCACCGGCCGCGCTCACTCGCTGTGTACCGCTTCTGGCGCGACAGCGGCATTGTCGTCGGCGCCCTCTCCGGTGGCCTGATGGTCGCGCTCGATGGTCTGGGAGCCTCACTTGCGCTCGCCGCGAGCGCCACTGCCCTCTCCGGTGTTTTCGCACTCGGCATTCGTGATCGTGCGCTAACGGTGGCGCAGGAAGGATGAACAGGTGAGCGCAATAGAGATCGGTGTCGCCCGAGTAGATCGGGACGCGCTCCGCCAGGCCATCTCCGAGAAGTACGCGCAGGTCGCGGCGACCCCAGAGATCGGCTTCCACTTCCACACCGGACGGCCGCTGGCGATGCGGCTCCTCTATCCGGCCAATGCGATCGATGCACTGCCGCCCGCCACCGTCGAATCTTTCGCCGGCACCGGCAACCCGTTCCTCTTCGGTGACTTACGAAGGGGTGAGCGGGTCGTCGATGTCGGCTGTGGCGCGGGACTGGACACCTTGATCGCAGCAGGGCACGTCGGGCCGACCGGTCTCGTCATTGCCGTCGACATGACTTCGGAGATGCGGCAGAAGACCATTGAGGGAGCCGTGGCGATGGGCCTGCACAACGTCGAGGTTCGCGAGGGTTTTGCCGAGACGCTGCCGGTCGATGACGGCTGGGCCGACGTCGTGATCAGCAACGGCGTCGTCAACCTCTGTCCAGACAAGCGCGCGGTCTTCCGCGAGATGCTGCGGGTGCTGCGGCCAGGCGGACGGATCCAGATCGGAGACATTCTCGTCCACAAGGAGGTGCCGCAGAGCGCCAAGGACGACATCGCTCTATGGAGCGGCTGAATTGCCGGTGCTCTGCTGGATGCAGAGTGGCGCGTGCTGCTGGAGCAGACCGGTTTCACGGATGTTGTGTTGTCGAACGAAGTCGACGTGTTCTCGGGCAGCAAGCACGAGAGCGATGCGCGGGACTTTGATACGCGCGGCGTCACCGTCTTCGCGAGACGGCCATGAACGATGCGTTCGGACGACCGCGGCCTACTTGGAGAAGAGGTGGCAGACGTGAAGGGCAAGACGATCGACCGAGTCGACGCGGCTGATTCGGAGCGCCTCGCCGACGCGTTGGGGCAGATCGCGCCCGCTCTTCAGCGCTTCTACCGCTTCGAGGGTCCTGATCTTGCCGCCCGCCGTCGTGCCAGCTGGGTCGCGGCTCTGGGCGAGTCACTTCCTGAGCACGGGCGCGGCTTGGACGCGGTCGTGCGCACTCTCGACGAGATCGTCGTTCCAAATGGTCTTCGCAACGGCGCGCCCGGCTTCTCCGGCTGGGTCACCACCTCGCCGACCACGGCGGGCGTGATCGGGGCGCTGGCCGCCGCGGTGGCGGGTTCGCAGCGCTGGTGGGTGCAGCCATTCAACTACCTCGAGACGGTGGCGCTCGACTGGCTCCGTGCGCTCCTGGGGCTCGGCCCAGATATGCAAGGGACCTTCACGAGCGGCGGGTCCGCCGCCAACCTCGTCGCGCTGGGCGCGGCCCGCCAGCACGCCTTCGAACGCGAGGGCATCGATGTTGCGCGCGATGGCATCCCAGCCGGCATGACAGGGCGTGTCTATGCCTCGAGCGAAGTGCACCACGTCGTCACACGTGCTGCCGCGGTGCTCGGCCTGGGTCGCCGCGGCGTGCACGTCGTGCCCGCCGACGAGCAGCAGCGACTCGATCCGCGCGCGCTCGAGCGTGCGCTCGACGCCGATAGGACCCGCGGGTTCCGACCCGTGGCCATCGTCGCCACCGCGGGCACGGTCAACACCGGCGCCATCGACCCGATCGCGGAACTCGCCCACATTGCGGGCGAGCGCGGGATCTGGTTGCACGTCGACGGCGCGTACGGCGCGTTTGGCGTACTCGATGATCGCGTGGCACCTCTCTTCGCGGGCATGGAACGCGCCGACTCGGTCGTGGCCGACCCGCACAAGTGGCTCGCGGCACCGCTCGGATGCGGCGCCGCCTTCGTTCGCGATCGTGCGGTCCTCGGACGCGCGTTCACGTTGGAGCCGGCGGAGTACCTCGAGGGCGCAGCCAGCTCCGGCCCAGTCGAATCACCATTTGACGAATTCGGTGAGCTCTACCACGACTTCAACATCGAGCAGTCCGCTCAGTCCCGTGGCGTCACCGTCTGGGCGATCCTCGCGGAGATCGGGCGCTCCGGATTCCGCGACCGCGTGCGTCGTCATCTCGATTTCGCCCGCCATGTCGAACGCCGCGTGCGGGCTGACCCGCGGCTCGAGCTGCTGTCCGCCGCGACGCTCTCGATCTGCTGCTTCCGCTATCGCGCAGCGGACGACTCGACTGCAAACGCGCTGAACGCGCGGATCGCAAAACGTCTACGTGCTGAGACGCCGTTCGTCCCCTCGACCACGATGATCGCCGGGCGGTACGCGATCAGGCCGTGCTACATCAATCCACGGACGCGCCTCGAGGATGTCGACGGTCTGATTGACGCGGTGATCCGGCTCGGCACCGACGAGAGAAATGCGTCTAACTAGCGCGGTCTCTCCGTCAGCAGGTCACTCGGCACGTTCTTCGCTGGGTGGCGGGCCGGCCACTACCGTACGTTAGGCAGAATCCATTGACGAGCTGCTCGCACATTTGTGAAAAGGAACGAGGTCCGTGATGAAGCGACTTCTATTCGCTGCCCTGCTCGCTCTTCCGCTGACACTTGGCGGTTCCGGCGTCGCCTTCGCGCACGAAGGCAATATGTGCGCCATGTTGCCGACCGGCGCCGCCTTCGGCCGGCACGTAGCAGTGCATGCGCAGGCAGGCATGTTTGGCGGGTCGATGAACCCCGGCATGCACCAGGGCTACTCGCCCTGCGCGCCCTGACCGCAACCAGGAATCTTGGGTCCGTATCCCGCGAGCGGCGGAGTTCGGCGGGATACGGGCCGAGTCGAGTGAGCGGAGCGATCGTGGGCGTGCCTTTTCCTCAGCAGGTTCTCAGGCCTTCGTCGGCGGCAAGCGCAGACAGCGACGATCCGAGGGCGACATGGAACCTCGCCATCGTCATCGGCCCCGTGGCCTTGACTTTCCCTCCGGCATCGATTCGAGGAACGGTAGCCACGTCCTCCGCTTCGAGCGGCGCGAGGACGATCCCTGCACGGAGTTGCTCGTCTCCGAGCTCTGGCCGAGCCAGCATCGACTCAGCGCCTCACGCGACGGACGCAGGTTCCTGGAACCATTCGAACGTTAGGGAGATCGCCTCTCTGTGCGGCGTTACCGAAGTGCCGAATGCACCAGCGAACTTGGCGTGATCGACGACGAATGGCCGCTGGACCTTGGTACGCCTGCTCCCGCACGGCGCGCAGGGTGGGGTTGACCAGGGCGATGAGCGCCAGCAGCGCTGAGTGGTCAGCGTCTCGGCGCTTGGCAGATGCCAGGCCTGCCCAAACGCGGCATCGTGCGTCCCGAGTGTCACCAGACCGCGGGCGAAGTCGAGATACCCCGGCGTCTCATTCACGGCCTGTAGGCCGTTCATTGTTCTATCGGGCTAGCGTCGCGCGAACCTTCTCGTACTCGTCCTTGCTGATCTCGCTCCGAGCCAAGCGGCGGGCAGCGATCGCCAATGGGTCCTCCGCGTCGCGCGACGTTCCAGGTGACGAACTACGGATCGCCGCGATCGCCGAAAGTGTCAGAAGCGCGACGACGAGGATCAATGGGATCCACATCCATCCGCCCATCCAGCCGTTCCAGCCGTTCATCATGTAATCCCAGTTCATGGTTCGTGGTCTCCTTCGTTTCCTATTGTCTAGATGGAATCTTCTATGACTCAGGCTGAGGTCGCCAGTGCCGTTTGGCCCTGAAGCGGAGGCCAATGCCACTCCTTTACGTTTGCCGCCTTGACTTCATGAAGCGCCGGATGTTCTGACAGGAATTGCGTTACCAGTTGGCGCGATTTCGCCTCGGGCACTGCACCGTTCGCCATGCGCGGCTGGCACACTTCCGGCATGCGCTACACGCGCCGGCGCTTCCTGGTCGCGGCCGGCGGGGCCGCCGGCTTCGCGGCGGTCGGCTGCGCCGTCGGTGCGCCGGCCACGGTAGGCCCGACCGCGACGGAGGTCGGCGCCGCGGAGTCGAAGCGCCGCAGCGCGTCGGCGGCGGTCCGCGACGTGGCGCTCGTGGCCGCGGTGGGCGAGATCGGCATCGGCTCGCGCCGCGTGCGCACCTGGTCCTACGGCGGCGAGCTGCCCGGGCGCGAGCTGCGTGTGAAGGCCGGGGACGTCGTTCGCGCGGTCGTGCGCAACGAGCTGCCCGATCCGACGACCATCCACTGGCACGGCATCGCGCTACGCAACGACATGGACGGCGTGCCGGAGATGACCCAGTCGCCGATCGCCCCGGGCTCCAGCTTCACCTACGAGTTCGCCGTGCCCGACCCGGGGACCTATTTTTTCCACCCGCACGTTGGCCTCCAGCTGGACCGCGGGCTATACGCGCCGCTCATCGTGGAGGACCCGCGGGAGCCACTCGGCTACGACCGCGAGGTGGTCATCGTGCTCGACGACTGGACCGACGGCGTCGGCGAGACGCCCGAGGCGATGCTCGAGCGGCTCAAGCGGTCCGGCGGGGCAATGGGCGGCATGGGCGGCATGAGCGGGATGGGGAGCGGCAACGACCCGCTCGGCGGTGATGGCGGGGACATCAGATACCCGCTCTACGTTCTGAACGGGCGGCCTCCGGAAGACCCCACCACGTTCGACGCGAAGCCGGGCGAGCGCCTGCGGCTGCGGATCGTCAACGCTGGATCCGATACCGCGTTCCGGATCGCGGTCGGGGCTCACGCGCTCCGCGTCACCCATAGCGACGGTTTCCCGGTCGAGCCCGTGGACGGCGACGCGATCCTCATCGGCATGGGCGAGCGCTACGACGCGCTCCTGACCGTCGGCGAGAGCGGGCTCTACCCGCTGGTCGCGCTGGCTGAGGGCAAGGATGCGCTGACGCGTGCGGTGCTTCGCGTCGGTGGCGCTACGGGGCGACCCGCCGCGACGCGTCCCCGAGAGCTGGACGGCCGCCTCGTCACCGTGCACCGCCTTCGCGCTACCGCAGCCGTCGCGCTCGCGCCTGCGACGCCGTCGCGGACACATCGGCTCGAGCTCGGCGGCGGGATGATGGGCGGCTACCGCTGGACGATCAACGCCAAGACGTTCGACGAGTCGGTCCCGCTGCCGGTGCGTGCGGGCGAGCGCGTGCGGCTCGTGCTCGAGAACCGCACGATGATGTTCCACCCAGTGCACCTGCACGGCCACAGCTTTGGGGTCGTGGCGGCGGGCGGTCAGGGGCCCCGCAAGGACACCGTCATCGTGCGCCCGATGGAGTCGATCTCGGTGGATTTCATCGCGGACAATCCCGGTCAGTGGGCGGTGCACTGCCACAACGCGTATCACGCGGCGGCGGGGATGATGACGACGCTCTCGTACGTGCGGTAGCGATCGGAGCCCCGGCCCGCTCGAGCTCGAGCGAGATGAGCACCGCCGGGAAGATGAGGCGCCAGGTCGTGGCGTGGAACACATCGACATTCTCCTCTCCTCGGAGTGAGCACCTCGAGCGAGAGCAGGTGGTGGCTGAAATCAGTACCGGACGTTCGCGATGTCCTCATCGCTCGCCCCCGGCACCGTGCGCGGGGCGAACATGGCGCGCGCATTCCCGCCGGATTCGAGGGCGATGCGCACGATCGCGCCGCGCGAGAGCCCCTCGGGGCCGTCGACGACGTACACGATCGAGTTGAAGCCCGTGTTCTTGAACTCGAGCCACTCCGCGCGCGGCACGCGGCCTTCGATCGGCACGCGCGTGGGCGATGATCCGGGAGTCACAAAGCCGCCGACGGTGAACACCTCGCCGCCTCGCCGGTAGAGAAGGGTCGGGCCGGAGGGGTCCAGCGCGGCTCCCGCACATACGAGAAGCGTGACTGCCAGTAGGTCCCTTGGGATCACTAGTAGATTCGCCGCTGTCACGCGGAGGGCAAGA
>JANMSU010000347.1:0-7695 GCA_031389835.1 Chloroflexota bacterium | reverse complement strand
CGCGCTCGACGCGCAGCAGGCACTCGTGCGGGGTGATGCGGAGCTTGCGCTCGAGGTGGATGTCGGACGTCCCGATGAACACGTGGATGCGCTTGCGCTGCGCCGGCGCGAGCGCCTTCGCGGCGGCGTCGACGTCGCCGTCGTTCGCACGGGCGAGCGCGGCCATGGTCACGCCGGTGACGTCCTGCGCGATCTGTCGCACCGCGGCGGCCTCGCCGTCGGATGCCGCGGGGAAACCGGCCTCGATGACGTCCACGCCGAGATCCGCAAGGGCGCGTGCGACCTCGAGCTTCGCTGCGGCGGTAAGTGCCGCACCCGGCGCCTGCTCACCATCGCGCAGGGTCGTGTCGAAGATCTCGATCTGTCGCATCTCGTCCTCCTCTAATCCGCGGCGGCGACGGGCTCCGGCGGTCGCGCCGGCTCGGGACGCGCGGCGCTCCGCGTCGGGACCTCGCGCCTGGGAAGCCACGGCATCATCTCGCGGAGCCTGCGGCCGACCTGCTCGAGCGGCTGCTCCTGCTCCTTGGCGCGCTGCGCGTACAGGTTCGGCGCGCCGTTCCGGTACTCCGCGATCCACTTCTTCGCGTGGGTACCGTCGCGGATCTCCCCCAGCACCTTCCTCATCTCCGCCCGCACGCGCTGGTCGATGATCCGCGGTCCGACGACATAGTCCCCGTACTCGGCCGTGTCCGACACCGAGTAGCGCATGTACGAGAGTCCGCCTTCGTAGATCAAGTCGACGATGAGCTTCATCTCGTTCACGCACTCGAAGTACGCGACCTCGGGCTGATATCCCGCGTCGACCAGCGTGTCGAAGCTCGCCTTCATCAGCTCGCTGATGCCGCCGCAAAGGATGACCTGCTCGCCGAACCAGTCGGTCTCGACTTCCTCCGCGAACGTGGTCTTGATCACGCCGGCACGCGTCGCGCCGACGCCCTGCGCGTAAGCGAGCGCAGTGGCCTCGGCCTTTCCAGACACGTCCTGGTACACGGTGAGGAGCGCCGGGACGCCCTTGCCTTCCTTGAACACTTCACGCATGCGGTGGCCGGGCGCCTTCGGCGCGATCATCACGACGTCCGCCTCGGCGTGCGGCTTCACCTCGCCGAAGTGCACCGAGAACGCGTGCGCAACGAGCAGCGTCTTGCCCTTGCGCATGAACGGCGCGACCTTCTCGTAGGCCTCGCGGTGGTTCTGGTCGGGGACGAGAAGCGCGACGATGTCGGCGTTCCGCGCTGCGTCGGCCGTCTCGCGGACCGTGAATCCGTCCTGCTCGGCTTTCGCCCAGCTCTTGCTGCCGGCCTGCAGGCCCACGACGACCTCGTGTCCGCTGTCCTTCAGGTTCTGTGCGTGCGCGTGACCCTGGCTGCCGTACCCGATGACGGCGATGGTCTTGCCGCGCAGCGCCCTCGGGTCGGCGTCCCTGTCGTAATAAACGATCGCCATCGTCGTCCTCCTCTTAGAGATAGGTCTTCGTCGTCAGGTTGTTGAGCCGCGGGTTGAGTCCAAGCATCTGATCGGCGTCGATCGGCACCTCGATCAGCATCGAACGTCCCTTTTCCGTGTAGCAGTCATCGATGATGTCGCTGAGGTTCGAGAGGTCGGGTGCGACACGCACGCCGTCCCAGCCGTGCGCCTCGGCCGCTTTCACGAAGTCGATCTGCGGAAGCTTCGAGTGGTACTGACGCTTCGGGACGTCGGGGATGATCACCTCGAGACCCTTATCGACGATCCCGTACACGCCGTTGTTCACCACGAAGACGCGCAGGTCCATGTTCGCGGCGTCCGCGAGCGCGCCGCCGAAGAGACGCCAGCATCCGTCGCCGGTGAAGACGAAAGTGTTGAGCGATGGGTCGCCGGCCTTCGCGCCCACGCCGAGGCCGAATGCGCCACCCATCGCCGAGCCGTCGTGCGTCGTGAAGAAGCGGATGTTCTCGCTCGGCCGCTGCGCGACGTACTGCCGGTCCTTGTACGCGGTGCAGACGTCGTCGAAGCCGATCGAGTTCGGCCGCCAGGCCTTGTGCAAGCGGCCGTAGAACTCCATCGCGTCCACGGTGCCCGGCCGGGTATCGCGCGAGATCTCGCGGCGGTTGAGCGACTCGGGCGCCGGCACGACCGCGGGCCGCTCGCCCATGGCCGAAGGAAGGCGCTTGAGGATCTCCTCGAGCACGAAGCCGATGTCGCCGCGGACCAGGCGGTACTCGTTCGCCACGCGGTGGCGGAACTCGCCCTGCTTGTGGCCGTACGCGTCGCGCAGGTCGGTGAAGTGCCACACATGACCGGCGTTGATCTTTCCCAGGTTGAGTGAGTACTCGCCGGCGTCGAAGCCGAGCGTGATGACCACGTCGTCCTTGGTCACGCCCTTCCAGAGATCCATGGCGACATCGTTGCCACCGAACGAGATGTAGCCGAAGCCGTAGCGATTCGATGGCGAGATGGCATTCGCACCATTCACCGACCAGACCGTGGGTGCTTGGAGCACCTCAGAAAGACGCGTCGTCAGCTCGCGGATGCCCGGGGCGAACGCGGCCTCGCCGCCGACGTACACGAGCACGCGCTTGCCACGGGCTACGCGTGGGAACTCCTCGAGGAAGTCGGAGACATCGCGCGCCGCGAACGTGCGCGGTTTCGATGTCCACGGCACCGACGCGTCCGCCGGACGCGAGAGCACGTCGGGGTGGAACGCGATGGCGACGGGCTTGGATCGCTTCAGCACGCGCTGGGCTTGACGCAGGCCGTCCTCGAGCGAGTGCACGCTGTCGATGACGACGCAGCCTTCGCCCAGCTCCGCCTCAAGCTGAGGGACCACGTTCATGCCGTGCTCCGAAACGTCCTGGAGCGGCGCGTTGCCGATGGACAGCGTCGAGTTCAGCGCGATGAGATAGATGGCGGGGATGTTGTGCAGCTTCGCGTCGGTCATGCCGCTCCCGCCCAGCTTCGTCGCCGCACCGGTCGTCGTCACGCAGCCCGCGACGCGCCCAGTCGCGTACCAGTGCCCGAGCGGCGCGAAACCGGCGACGTACTCGCCCATCGTCAGCATCCGGGAGATACCGTCGCGCGACTGCGCGAGATCGTCGTACCGCTCGAGGTGCTTCGCGACGTGAACGACCCCGCCGCCGTTGACGCCGGCGAAGAAGGTGACGCCCCAGGACCGGAGGACGTCGATGAGCACCTGGTTGCCGCTCGTTTCGAGCCATGGTGTCGCGTGCTCGCGTGTCTTGCGCTCGACGGTCACTGCCACGGTCGTCTCCCCTTTCTTCACCGAAATGAAGAAGGCCTCCCTTTTTCGGGAGGCCTTTGTGCTTGCGCTTGCTACGAGGTGTGAGCCGCTACCCTCCCGAACGGACGTACGCCCTCTCAACGAGGACGATGCCAATAAGCGAAAGGATGAAGCGGGCGAACTGCATGTTCCGGCCAGTGTTCGGTCCGCACCGTGCCTGGTCAACCCCCTTTTGGGGGCGTTGTGCAGCGCGCACTAGTGCGGCGCCGTGCGCCGTCCGTACACTCACGCGCCGATGCAAACGCTGACCCTGGGGGCACCTGGCTCGCATGACGCCTCGGCGGTGGGAAACAAGGCCGCGAACCTCGCCCGCCTCGCCGCGCACTTCCGCGTGCCGCCCGGTTTCTGCATAGATACATCGGTGCACGAGACGCTGGGCGCGGCGACCGGTCGGGACGGTCCGGAGCACCGCGAGCTGCACGCGATCGTCGCCGCCGGCTACCGCACACTCGCGGAGCTGACCAGTGCGGCGGAGCCGCTGGTCGCGGTCCGCTCGTCGGCGATCGGCGAGGACGGGACCGAGTCGTCCTTCGCCGGCCAACACGAGACGATCCTCAATGTCCGCGGCGTCGAGGCGGTCGCGGACGCGGTGCTCGCGTGCTGGCGGTCGGCGGCGAGCGAGCGAGCGACGGCGTACCGGAAAGCCCGTGGCATCGAGGCGCCGGCGCGGATCGCGGTCCTCGTTCAGGAAATGGTGGCGTCGGACGTCTCGGCGATCGCGTTCGGGGTGGACCCGGTCACACAGGATCGCTCGGTCGTCGTTATCGACGCCGCGACGGGCCTGGGCGATCGGATCGCATCAGGTGAGGTCACCCCGGATCGCTATGTCGTCCGCAAGGCGGACCTCGGCTTCGTCGAACACCCGGACGGGGGCGTGCTCCGCGATGACGACGCTCGAGCGATCGCCCGGCTCGTCGTGGAGCTCGAGGAGCACAACGCGGGAGCGGTCGACGTGGAGTGCGCCATCGCGCGTGGCGAGCTGTTCCTTCTGCAGTGCCGTCCCGTCACGACGCTCGACAACGACTTTCCGCTCGAGTGGCGCGATCCGCGTGACGCTGAGCTTCATTGGCGGCGCGACGACGCGCACTACAGTGGCCCGCTCCCACGCCTCCTCGGGGAGTACACGACCAATGCACCGCATTTCGGTCTCGCGCGGCGAGCCGAGTTCTTCGATGCGCCGGTGGTCATCCGTATGGAAGGCTTCAACGGCCGCCGATATGCCGCCGCGCAGCCGCGGTACCCGCGCGAGGAGCTCGCGGCGCACATGCGCGATTCGACCGCGCGGATCCGCGCCTTCGCGCGCGATCTGCGGCGCACCTGGGACGAAGAGTGGATGCCACACCTTCTCGCGTCGTACGAATGGATGCGCGGCCTCGATCTCGAGCACGCATCTCTGGAGCGCGTCGCCAGCGCGTGCGAGGAGCTGTGGCCGCGCGTGAACGAGATCTGGCGGATCCACATGCTCACCGTGGGACCGGCATACGTGTTGATGGACGAACTCGCCGAGACTTACGAGCGACTCATCGGCGGCAGCGCGGTCGACGCCTTCAAGATGACACAAGGCGGCGCGCACAGCCTTCAGGCACTGGAGCGCGATACGTATCTCCTCACGGGACACGCGCGGTCGGCGCCTGATGTCGCAGCGGGCCTTGCCGCTGGAACGATCGCAACGCTCGAACAGCTGCGTGCGACGCCCGGTTCCAAGGCGCTGAGCGACGCGCTGCCCTCGTTTCTCGAGACGTATGGCAATCTCGGACACTCCGGCGAGGACATGCGTGACCTTCCATGGGCCGACGACCCGTCGCTCCTGCTCGCGGAGATCGGCCGACGCATCGCGACGCCCGCGCAAGATCCCGACGCGCGTCACGCGCGACTGATCGCGGAGAGCGACGCTGTCGCGCAGCGCGCCCGCGAGACACTGCGCGAGCGCCCGGCGGATCTCGCGGTGTTCGAGGAAGTTGTCGCGGTCGCGCGTGCCGTCGGCCCGCTGACTGAGGAGCACAACTATTGGCTCGACCGTCAGATGCAGTCGAACGTTGGCCGGATGTTCCGCGTCATCGGTCGCCGCCTTCAGGAGGCAGGCCGGATCGAACGCGCCGAGGACGTAGTCCACTTCGAGCTCGCGGAGATCATCGCGGCGCTGCGCGGTCGTCATGACCTACGTGCGCTCGAACAGGAGCGCACCGCCGAATTCGCGCGGTGGAGCCGGCTGCGGGCGCCACTGACCATCGGTGCCGCCGCACCACCGCTCGGCGCGGCGGGCTCGACGCGCGCGGATCTGATCCACCGTTCGCGCCAGGATCAAGAGGGCGTGATCAAGGGTGTCGCCGCGTCGAGCGGCGTGCGACGCGGTCGCGCAACGCTCGTGTGGACGACCGATGACTTCAAGAAGATGAAGCCTGGTGATGTGCTGGTATGTCGGTCGTCGAATGTGAGCTGGATCCCGCTGTTCACGATCGCGGCGGCGGTCGTTACCGATGTTGGCGGCGCCCTGTCGCACGCGGCGGTCGTCGCGCGCGAGTTCGGGGTGCCAGCGGTGGTCGGCGTCGGAGTCGCCTTCGAGCTTCTCCGTGATGGAATGCTCGTCGAGGTCGATGGCGATCGCGGGACTGTGCGGCGGATCTCGGGGGCGCTCAGCTCCCGGGAGTGACGACCTCCGCGCCTTCGCCGACGTGCGCGGTTCCCGGCAGTCCCAGCGCCGCGACCGATACGAGCGCGCCACTCGCGGCCAGAACTCCGAACAGAATGCCCGCGTTCGATCCGTCGTTCGCGGAGAGCGCGACGCCCGCGATGATCGCGCCGAGCATCCCTCCGAAGTAGCGGCTCGTAGACACGACTCCGGACGCCAATGCGACGTAGCGCGCGGGCACCGCATCGACCGCCGCGACACGAGTCGCCGGGAACGTGAGTGATACGCCCGCACCCAGCACGAGTAAGGACGCGAGCAACACCGGGAACTGCGACTGCGTGACGACCGCGCCCGTGACCAGACAGCCGGCGACGATAAGCATCCCGCCGAGCGCCGGCGGCCAGCGTGCACCGTAGCGGTCGACGAGCCAACCCGTAGCGGGGCCGAGCACCACCATGGCCGCGGAGAGCGCGGTCAGGGCGAAGCCGACAAGCACGGTCGACGAAGGATCGGCCGCCAGGAGCGCGGGGATCGCGAGCAGCGTCGCGTACAGCGACAGGTTCGCGAACATGATCGCGGCGTTGGCCGCCGTGAAGGCCCGGATCCGGAAAAGCGCCGGTGGGAGCGCGGCGTCAGGCTGCGCGAGCTCGTATCTGACGAAGAGCACCGCACCGATGACCACCGCCAGCGCGAGTGCCGCCGTCGCTCCGTCCGGTGCTCCGCGGCCAAGGAACATCAGCAGACAGGCAACGGCACTCAGAAGGACACCGAGGAAGACGACGCCGATGACGTCGAACCTCGTCTCCGGTCGCGCGCGCTCCTCGGGGATCGTCGATCGCGCGAGCAGGAACGCCAGCGCGACGACCGGCACGTTGACCAGGAACACGAGCCGCCAGTCGATGGCCGTCAGCAGACCGCCGACGAGCGGACCGAGCGTCGCACCCGCGCCGGACATCGCACCCGTGAGGCCGAAGTGCATCCCGGCACGATCGCCCGCGGCGCGCCGCAGGATCCCGAGACCGTTTGGCACGATGAGCGCCGCGGCCAGTGCCTGCTGCAATCGAAAGAACGCCAGCGGCGCGAGGCCGACCGAGAGCGCGGCGCCAATCGACGCGATGCCGAAGTACAGGAGCGCGCCGAGCATGAGTCGACGCCGTCCGAAACGATCTCCGAGACGACCGCCGATGGGCTGCAGCGCCGCCATCGCGATGAGGTAGGTCGTGATGAGCCACGACGCGGCCGCGATGTCGGTGCCGGCGTCCCGCGCGATGGCGGGCAGGGCGACAACGAGCATCGTCGAGTTGAGGGGAACGAGCGCGTTGCCGATGGCGACGGAGAGGATCAGCTTTCCGTTCACGCGAGGTGATGCTAGGAGGACAACCTCACCAGAGCCTGACGCCCGAGGATCGCGAGGCGCAGCGCGAGGAGAGAGTCCGCATTCGTGAGATCGGCGCCCGTCAGCTTTGCGATCCGGCGGAGGCGGTGACGGACGGTGTTGCGGTGCAAATAGAGCTCGCGCGCGACGCCGTTCACGCTCCCCTGAAGGCGAAGATACGCATCGAGCGTCTGCACCAGGTCGTCGTTACGCGCGTCGGCACCGAGCGGTCCGAGGATGCGGTCGGAGAACGCGCGTATCTCGCTCGCGGGCTGACCAAGCACGAAGCAGTACGGACCCAGGTCGTCGAAGTGCGTCGTGCGTCCTTCGCCATCGGTCGTGCGCCCTAGCGCAAGCGCCTGCTCGGCCTGAACGAGGGCGAAGTGGGCGCCCGACGACCCCGGCTTCGGACCG
>JANMSU010000253.1:0-5405 GCA_031389835.1 Chloroflexota bacterium | reverse complement strand
GCTCCTGACTCAGAGATCGTCGACGAGAGCGCGCCGCTGCGGCCGGCGAATGTCTATGCCGCCACGAAGGTCGCGTCCGAGGCACTGGTACGGGAGTTCGGCGATCGTCGGTCCGTGCCCACCACGATGCTGCGTCCCGCGAACCAGAACGGTCCGCGACAGCATCCCGGACTTGCCGCGTCGGCGTTCGCCAAGCAGATCGCCGAGGCCGAGGCCGGCGTCGCGGAACCGGTGGTGAGGCACGGTGCTCTCGATTCGAGGCGCGACTTTCTGGATGTGCGTGACATGGCCGACGCCTACGCCCGGGCGGCGGATCTCACCGAGCCGGGTGTGTCGGTGTACAACGTCGGCACCGGCGTTGCCGTCTCGGTGGGCGAGATCCTCGAGACCCTCATCGCGCTCGCTGGTGTGCAGATGCGCGCGGAGCTCGACCAGGGGCGCGTGCGATCCGGCGCGCCGACGGCATTCGCGCTCGATGCCACTCGCTTCCGCCGACGGACCGGCTGGGCGCCGCGCGTCGATCTACGCAGCTCGCTCCGGGACACGCTCGACTACTGGCGGGGCCAGGTGAAAGCCGAGGCGGGGGTAGGGGCCCCCGGGCGCGGAGCGACCGCATGAAGATCGTGTTCGGGACGGACGGCTGGCGCGCGCGGATCGCCGAGGAGTACACGTTCGACGCGGTGCGGGTGTGCGCGCAGTCGGTCGCGGAGTGGGTCCAGAAGAGCGGCGAGCAGGGTCGCGGCGTCGTGATCGGTTATGACCGCCGCTTCGCATCGGAGCATTTCGCGGCCGCTGCCGCGGAAGTCGTAGCGGCACACGGGATCCACGTCTTCCTCGCGACCGCGGCCGCACCGACCCAGTCGTTCTCGTACGCGACGATGCGGAAGAAAGCCAAGGCCGGGATCGTCATCACGGCGAGCCATAACCCGTGGCCCGACAACGGCTTCAAGGTGAAATCAGAGACGGGTGCCGCCGCCGCTCCGGACATGCTCAAGGAGCTCGAAGCCATCATCCATCCGCTCGAGTCTCGGCCCCAGGACGTTCGCCGGATGAAGTTCGAGGACGCCAAGGCCGCGGGGACCATCGAGCTGTTCGACCCCGCACCCGACTACCTCGCGCGCGTCGCGGAGCTCTTTGACCTCGACGCGTTCCGTGGGGCGGGGTATCGCATCGTGTGCGAGCCGCTCTTCGGCAGCGCCAGCGGGTACTTCCCGCGGCTGCTCGCCGGTGGCAAGACCCAGGTCGTCGAGCTACATGCCGAGCGCAACCCGTACTTCGGAGGCCTCAACCCCGAGCCCATCCCCCCGAACACCGACGAGTTCCTCGCGCGGATCGTCGCGGAGAAAGCCGACGTCGGCCTCGCGGTCGACGGCGACGCGGACCGCGCCGGCCTTGGCGATGAAAAGGGGCGTTTCGTCACCACTCTGACGACCTACGCGCTGCTGATGTGGTACCTCCTGGAGGTACGCAAGCTGCGGCAGCCCGTCGTGAAGACGGTGAACATGACCTCGATGATCGACCGGCTCGGTGAGAAATACGACGTGCCCGTTCACGAGGTGCCCGTGGGCTTCAAGTACATCGGCCCGAAGATGCAGGAGACGGGGGCGATGATGGGCGGGGAGGAGTCGGGCGGCTTCGGTTTCGCGATGCACCTGCCGGAGCGCGACGGGATCGTCGCGGACCTCTTCTTCCTCGACTTCATGCTGAAGACGAAGAAGAAGCCGTCGCAGCTGATCGCCGAGCTGATGGATCTGGCCGGCCCCTCCTTCTATCTGCGGCGTGACCTTCGTCTCGACGCGGCCACCTACGGCGAGGTGAAGCCAAAGATCATGGAGCGGCTCCGTGGCGAGAGGCCGCGCGAGCTCGCCGGGCACACCGTGACGAAGGTCGTGGACCTCGACACCGGTGACGGCGTGAAGTACTTCGTCGACGACGGTTCCTGGCTGCTCATGCGTCTGTCCGGAACGGAGCCGCTCGTGCGCGTGTACGCCGAGACCCGCAGCGAGGCGGAGCTACAGCCGATGCTCGACATCGGAGCAAAGATGGTCAACGGGGGCAAGTGATGGACACAACGGTCATCGAGTCGGTCGAGCGCATCCGCGCGGCGGACCCCGGGAACATGCTCGACCGCATCAAGGATCTCCCGAAGCAGGTCCGTGATGCCTGGAAGATCGCGAGCTCGTCGCAGCTACCGCCGGCGCACGGGGACGTGCGCAACATCACTGTCGCGGGCATGGGCGGCTCGGCGATCGGCGGCGACCTCGCCGCGGCGCTCCTCGCCGGCGAGCTCAAGGTCCCGATGAGCGTGCATCGGGACTACGGACTGCCGGCCTATGTCGGTCGCGATTCGCTCGTGATCGTTTCGTCGTACTCCGGCAATACGGAGGAAACGCTCACGAGCTTCGAGGAGGCGCAGCGGCGCGGCGCGCGCGTTCTGGTGCTCTCGACCGGCGGAAAGATCTCGGAGCTCGCGCGCGCCGCCAAGTACCCCGTCATCACGTTTTCGTATCCCGCGCAGCCGCGTGCGGCGCTGGGCTACTCCCTCGGGCTCGTTCTGGGTTCCCTGACGCGGCTTGGCTTCGTGCGCGACCTGAGCCCGGACATCGACGCCGCGCTCGCCGACCTCGCGAAGCTCGAAGAGCGTGTACACGAGGGGGCGCGGACGAACGACGCGAAGAAGCTCGCGATCGAGCTGCAGGGTCGGATCATCTTCGCGTACGGCGGCGGCGTGCTGGGCGTGATGGCGCGCCGCGTGAAGGGTCAGTGGAACGAGAATGCGAAGAACTGGGCCGCCTTCGACGTGCTGCCCGAGCTCAACCACAACGCGGTCGTGGGCTTCCCGTACCCGGACGTCGCGCGCGAGGCGCTCATCGTGCTCCTGCTACGGAGCGACCGCGACAACCCGAGGCACAAGCTGCGCTTCGACGTCACACGCGAGCTGCTGGACCGCGTGAGCATCCCTCACAAGACACTGCAGTTCAGCGGGGCAAGCATGCTGTCTGAAGTGCTGCAGCTGACGCTGTTCACCGACTATGTGTCCTTCTACGTCGCGCTTTTGAACGGCGCTGATCCATCACCGGTCAAGTCGATCGACTTTCTCAAGGAGCGACTCGCCAAGGGGTGATCCACCGCGCGGCACGCTTCGCGTTCTGCCCGCGCGATGGCACTGCGCTCGTCCCGACGCGCATCGACGGACGAGACCGTCCCACATGTCCGGTCTGCGGCTTCGCCGACTTCATGCACGTTCAGATCGGGGCGAACACGATCGTCGAACGTGACGGCGGCGTTCTCCTCGTCCGCCTCAATTACGGACCGAGAGACGGCCATTGGGCGCTGCCCGGTGGCCTGGTCGAGGACGACGAGACGCCTGAGCAGGCCGCGGTGCGCGAGACCGAGGAAGAGACAGGCTTCCACGTGAGCTTGGACGGACTCCTCGCGAGCTGGATGCGACCAGGGTTCCCGATCCTGGTCGTGGTCTATCGAGCCCGGATCGAGCGCGGCGAGCTGCGCGTCGCGCCGGACGAGGCGTCGGAGGCGCGCTTTTTCCCACGCGAGGAGGTCCCACCAATTGAGGAGCTAGCCTGGCCGTCAACTGCGCGTGGCCTCGATGCGTGGCGGGCATACGAGCCACCGCGTCCCTAAACACCGATACCCCCCAGCCACCGGGCATCCCCCGCGCGAGTTAGCCGGACTATCCGGTCCCCCGTGATGCTCACGCGCGAGCGATCGTCCGAAGGGGAGCATCCAACACGTGAGGCGCTTGCGTACCGATGGCATGGAGGACCTTGGGCGTGGCGGGATGAGCCCGGTGGCCCGGTTCTCGCTCGCCCTGGCCGCGGTCCTCGGCGCGACCGCACTTGTGCTCGCGACCGGCACGGGCTATCTCATGGCGCGCTATGTCCAGGACGAGACGACGGCGTTCACGCAGGCGGCTGTGGCGAGCCACTTCGGCACGGTCTTCGAGGACGATGTCTTCCAGCGTGGCTTGACCGCCGAGGAGCACCTCGAGCTCCGGAGGGACGTCTCGTTCCACTTCTCGATCTACAACACCGTCGCCACGCAGTTCTTCGACCGCAGCGGCACCATCGTTTTCTCCTACCACCGTGATGAGATCGGCCGTCGTCTCGATCCCGCCGCGTACCCGGGACTCGACACGGCGCTGCGGGGCATGCGAATGGCCGAACGGGCGACGATCGTGGCAGATCCGAAGCTTGGCGTCCCCGGCACCTCGTTGGCCTTCGGCACCTTCGATACGCACCACTCCGGCGGATCGTCGGCCGCCGCGACGAGCGAGACACGTGGCCCTGGCGTGAGCGAGATCCGCGCCCTTGAGGCGTGGAGCCCGGTGAAGGTAAGGCAGAGCGGTCAGACCCTCGGCGCCGTCGTCGTCTGGCGCGATATGGCGGCCATCGACGCCGCGCTGATGCGGATCCAGATGACGATCGCGTTGATCATCGCCCTGGCCGCCGCGTTCCTCTGGCTCGTGCTGCGCGGGGTCTACGCGCGATCGTCCAAGCGCATCGTCGCCCAGGGCGCTGCTCTGGAGGACGCGCTCGCCCTCCGCGAGCGCACCTACGACGCGACGCTGACCGCGCTCACGAGTGCCCTCGACTTCCGCGACAACGAGACGGGTGGCCACTCCGAGCGCGTCGTCGGATACATGGAGCTGCTGCTCGAACATATGAACATCCGCGGCGAGGAGCTGGCGACGCTGCGCCGCGGGGCGCTGCTGCACGACGTCGGCAAGATCGGCGTCCCCGACAACGTCCTTCGCAAGCCGACCGCGCTCAGCGAATCCGAGTGGGCGGTCATGAAGCGCCACCCCGAATTCGGTGCGCAGATCATCTCGGGGATCCCGTTCCTCGAAGAGGTCGCGCGGATCGTTCGCCACCATCACGAACGTTGGGACGGCATGGGCTACCCGGACGGACTCAAGGGCGAACATATCCCACTCGGCGCCCGCATCTTCGCGGTTGGCGATTCATTCGACGCGATGACGAGCGATCGCCCCTATCGGCGCGCGCTGCTCATTGACTCGGCGCGTGATGAGATACGCCGCTGCGCCGGTAGTCAGTTCGACCCGGCCGTCGTGACCGCGTTCCTCAGCATCCCGGTCGCGCGTCTGGCTGCGATCGCCGACGACGCGCCACACACGCACCCGCGAGTGGTGGCGAGCTAGCGACGCGGGTTTCCCTCACGAAATCGAGCGTTATCGACCGGGCCTAGAATCGTTTTCGTCCGGCGCCTGCCGGAACGACGGAGCGGTGGAGGTCGGTGGATGTACTCGAGCCTCATCTCCAAGATCGAGAAGGCGAAGCGTTACGCCGAAGAGCCCCAGCGGATCACCTTCCAGGAATTCCAGGTCCGATTCCGCGGCGACAATGGCTCCCATAGCGTCTCGCTCC
>JANMSU010000188.1:0-3436 GCA_031389835.1 Chloroflexota bacterium | reverse complement strand
GCCCCGGCTCGATCACGATCGGTTCCCCCTTCGCCGACGTCAGGTCGCAAGCCGGACACTCACGCGATGCGCACCCAGCTGGCGATCGACGGCACACCAGCGTCGTCGACGAGGAACATCATGTACCAGCCGGGCGGAGCCTGGGTGCTCGAGCTCGGCGCGTCGACCGAGAGGGTGCTCGTCTGCGCCGAGAACGCCAGCGAGACCGAGCGTTGATCGAAGTTGACTCCGTGGGTCACGGTGCTCGGCCGGATCAGCACCACGTCGGCGATATCCGCTGTACGGATCACCGTTGAGGACTACATCAAGTTCGGCACGGCGACCGCGGAGATGATGGAGTTCATGCGGGCCTGCGTGGAGGCCCGCCTCAACATGTTCATCTCCGGTGGCACAGGCTCCGGTAAGACGACGCTCCTCAACATCATGTCCGGCTTCATCCCCGAGGACGAGCGGATCATCACGATCGAGGACGCCGCCGAGCTTCGTCTCGTGCAGGATCACGTGGTACGTCTCGAGTCGCGTGCCGCGAACATCGAAGGCAAGGGCCAAGTCTCGATCATGGATCTCGTCAAGAACTCCCTCCGTATGCGCCCCGAGCGCATCGTCGTCGGTGAGATCCGTGGTGGCGAGGCGCTCTCGATGCTCCAAGCCATGAACACCGGTCACGACGGCTCGCTGTCGACCGGTCACGCCAACTCACCCCGCGACATGCTCGCCCGGCTCGAGACGATGTGCCTCATGGCCGGCGTCGACCTGCCGGCGCGAGCCATCAAGGAGCAGATCGCGAGCGCGCTCGACGTGATCGTGCAGATCTCGCGCCTCAAGGACGGGTCGCGCAAGGTGACCAACATCACCGAGGTCCAGGGAATGGAAGGCGAGCAGATCGTCCTCCAGGACGTCTTCGTCTTCGAGCAGACCGGCTACGTCGAGGGCAAGGTCCAGGGTCGACTGCGCCCGACCGGCATCCGCCCGAAGTTCAGCGAGAAGTTCGAGGCGGCCGGCATCAAGCTCCCGCAGGGCGTCTTCGGCGACATGAACGTCGGACTTCGGTAAGTGGAGTACGCGCTTCCCGCCGGCATGTTCGCGGGTGTCCTGTTCTTCTTCTGGGGCATCTCGACGATGCTCTCCGGCGGCGGCGTCGGCTCGGTCGAAGAGCGCATGGCGCGCTACGCCGGCGGCAAGGCTGAGGTCAAGACAGCGGGCGGCGGACGGCAGGCTCGGCAGCGCAATGTCGTCGACCCGTTTGCCACGCTGTCGAGCGACGTCCAGGACAAGCGCTTCCGGATACGCGTGCAGCGCGACCTCGCTCGCGCGAACCTCAAGCTACGTG
This sequence comes from Chloroflexota bacterium, assembly GCA_031389835.1. Taxonomy (GTDB): domain Bacteria; phylum Chloroflexota; class Limnocylindria; order P2-11E; family P2-11E; genus CF-39. The sequence continues at coordinate 2,106 of JANMSU010000188.1, read as the reverse complement.
TAGAGGAGTACTACGGCATCCGCATCGCCCTGGCGGTCGGGCTCGGCCTGCTGCTGGGCGTGCTTCGCGATCCGCTATCCGGCGTCGTCGGCGCCCTCCTTGGCTACTTCGTGCCGCGATTCTGGGTCGGTCGGCGCATCGGTGGCCGCCTCTCGGCCTTCAACAAGCAGCTCGCCGACACCATCACGCTCCTTTCGAACTCGCTGCGCGCCGGCTCGAGCTTCCTTCAGTCGATCGAACTCGTGTCGCGCGAGACGCCCGACCCGATGGGCGAGGAGATGGGCCGCGTCGTTCGTGAGGTCAACCTCGGTCTTGGCATGGAAGAAGCGCTCTCCAACCTTGTTCGGCGCATCCGCAGCGATGACCTCGACCTGATGGTCACCGCCATCGGTGTGCAGCAGCAGGTTGGTGGAAACCTCGCCGAGATCCTCGACACGATCGCCTTCACGATCCGCGAGCGTGTCCGTATCAAGGGCGAGATCAACACGCTCACGGCGCAGGGGCGCTACTCGGGTTACCTCGTGGCGTTCCTCCCCATCGGCATCATGATCACCCTGAACTTCATCAACCCCGAGTTCATGCAACCGCTCTTCACGCAGCTCATCGGGCAGATCCTGCTCGGTGTGGGCGGCGTGATGATGATCATCGGCTTCATCGCGATCCAGAAGATCACGAATATCAAGGTGTAGCGTGGAACCACTCGTCTTCGCTGGCCTCATGTTCTTCGGCATTCTGGTGGTCTTCGTGTCGATGATCATCGGCTCGCAGCTCGACCCGGTGCAGGCTCGCCTCCAGCAGATCGCGGTCCGCCCGCGGACCCTGGAAGAGCTCGAGCTGCAGCGCCCGCTCTCAGAGCGGATGCTGAAGCCGATCATCGCGGGCTTCTCGAATCTCGTCGGCCGCTTCTACCCGCAGAACACGGTGCGCGGTCTCTCGATGCGCCTCAAGCGCGCGGGTATGGAGACCACCAGCACCGAGTTCTTCCTCGGCGTCAAGGGCTTCGCCGCGATCGTCGGCGGCGTGCTCATCTCGGGTCTGGTCAACGCCGTCTCCGGCGATCCGCTGTTCACGCTCGGTGGCCTACTCGGCGGGATCATCCTCGGGTTCATGGCGCCCGACTTCTACCTGTCGAGCAAGGCGGGAGGGCGCGCGAACGCGATCATCGAACAGCTCCCCGACGCACTCGATCTGCTCACGATCTCCGTGGAGGCCGGGCTCGGCTTCGACGCCGCGCTGGTCAAGGTCACCGAGAAGATGAAGGGTCCGCTCACGGAGGAGTTCAAGCGCGCCTCCGGCGAGCAGCGCGTCGGCAAATCGCGTCAGGAGGCCCTCCGCGGGATCAACGAGCGCGTCGAGGTCAAGGAGCTGCAGAACTTCATCTCCGCCATCATCCAGGCCGACCAGCTCGGCGTGTCGATGTCCAAGGTGCTGCGGATCCAGTCCGAGCAGCTCCGTCAGGACCGCCGTCAGCGCGCGGAAGAGAAGGCGGCGCGCGCCCCGATCCTGATCATGCTCCCGACCGTCGGTTGCATCTTCCCGTCGCTGTTCATCGTGATCCTGGCGCCAGCCGCTCTGTCCGCGCTGTCGTCCTGCGGGTCCTTCTAAGTCCGAGCCTCGCGCCTTCGGGTCCGGAACAGCACCAGAGGCACCGTCCTTGCTTCCGACTGCCGGGTCGCGGACTCCTTCCTCTCGCGCGGCCTGGGCCTCCTGGCACGGTCGAGCCTCGGTGCCGGCGAGGGTTCACCCGCCGGAACTGGCTGCTCGCCTCGACCATCCCGGCCGTGCACCAGCGCAGCGCCATCTGCCCGTCTCGCCACCGCTTGACGTTCTTGGCGTGCTCGCGGCAGATCCCGATCATCGACTCGATCGCGTTGGTGGAGCGCAGGGTCCGCGCCAGCGTGGGCGGCAGGTCCAGGCGGAGAACGGTCAGGGTCTCGGCCATCCCCTGAAAGACCTTGGTCGGGATGCTATCGGGATGTTCAGCCACGAAGGGCTTGCCGCTGTCGCCGCCCTCGCGGATGGCGAGATCGATGGGCACTTCACCCAGGAAGGGGATTTCCATGCGGATGGCGGCCGTCTTCACGCCGCCGTGGCCGAAGATCTGGG
>JANMSU010000171.1:0-1983 GCA_031389835.1 Chloroflexota bacterium | reverse complement strand
CGCTTGCCGTCCGGGCTGAAGGCGACGGCAAGGACAAAACCTGGGTGGCCTGCGAGATTGAGCCGCTCCTTTCCGGTAGCCGCCTCCCAGATCCTGACGTCGCCAGCGTTGCTGGTGCTCGCGATGTGTTGGCCGCTCGGGCTGAACAAGGCGCTTCTGACTTGGCCGCGGTGGTTTGCGAAAGTCACCAGCTCGCGCCCGGTCAGAGCGTCCCATACCCGCGCCGTCCGGTCATCGCCACCGCCTGTCGTGACGATGCGTGTCCCGTCCGGGCTATAGGCGACGCTGAACACGATGGCCCGATGGCCGCTCAACACGAGAACTTGCGCTCCGGTCGACACATCCCAGACTCGAGGGGTCGGATCACCGGTGACGACCCGCTTCCCGTCCGGAGAGAAAGCGACTGTGCGTACGTTCAGAGTGTGACCCGGAAGCGTCAGGAGCAGTCGCCCGGTCGCCGCTTCCCATATGCGAGCGGTGCGGTCGCTGCTAGCGGTAGCGACGAGCGCGCCATCCGGACTGAATACGAGGCTGTTAACGTCGCGGACGCCCAATTGGTCCCTGTGGCCAACGAGAGTGCGCAGTTCCTCTCCGGTAACGGCATCCCAGATCCGCGGCGGCCCTGGCTCCGCAGTGAAATTCGCGCTCGCGGTCGCGATGAACGCGCCGTCGGGGCTGAAAGCCACCGCGGATACTTCGTCACCAGGGTGTGGGGGCGCACCCAGCTCCAGCTTCATTAGCTCCGCACCGGTCGTGGCTTCCCACAGGCGGGCGGTGCCATCGATACCGGCCGTTGCGATCCGCCTACCATCGGGGCTGAAGGCGACGCCCAAGATCGCACGCGCACCTGTCGGGTCGGCGGCGTGACCTACAAGACGAACCTCCAGACGCGACGCCGCAACCGCGCGATGCAACGCCGACTCGGCCTCGGTTGTCACCTTGCCGTCGACCGGATACGTGGCCGCGACACCTTGCAGCGCGAGCAAGATGCTTCGCTCCGGATCGATGGCCAGTTGGTTTAGTGATGCGGCCGCGAGCTCGCGCGAGGTCGCCGAGCGCGCCAGTGCCTGCGTCGCCAGCGCGCTCGACCGCGCCTCCTCGCCGAAATAGATAGCCAAACCCGCGAGCACGATCGCGAGGACGAACGCTCCCGTGAGAGCGAACGCACGTGTGCGCATTTCGCGAGCGACCCCGCGCGCAGTCTCGAGCTCAATCCGTCGGCGCTCTTCCCGTTCCGTGGTCTCTCGGTTGGCGGCCTCCGCCGAGACCTCCAAGAATTCGCGCTCGAGCGCGTTGAGCCGCGCGCCGCGCGCCGCGGACCACTCCAGCGCCTGTCCGAGCCTCGCGCCGCGATAAAGCTCGCTGGTCTCACGAGCGGACGCATCCCATTCCTGAGAGGCGATGCTCAGGTGACGGTGGACGCGTAACCCTTCGCGGTCGTCGTTCAACCATTGCTGCAGCGTCGGCCATTCGCGGATCAGCGCTTCGTGCGCGACTTCGACACTCTCGGCGCCGATGCTGATGAGTCGCGCGTCCGCGAGGATGCGGAGCACGCGATCGGTCGTGGCTCGTTGGTCCGCGCTCGGCGCAAGGTCGTCGATCGCGACCCGACGCCTCGTTGTCTGCTCATCGTCCCCGAACGCAGCGAGCCGAAGGAAAATCGCTCTGGCAAGCTCTTGCTCCTCAGCGCCGAGGCGCTGGTTGTAGACGGTTTCGGCGGTCCGCGCGATCGCTCCTTGGACGCCACCTGATTCGGCGTAGCTCCGGAGCGTCATCGCTCGACCCCGGCGCCGCTGCCACGTCTCGAGCAGCGCGTGGGACAAGAGCGGAAGCGCGCCGGGCTCGTCACCGATATCGCGCAGGAGCAGGTCGACCAGCCCCGGCTCGAACTCCCATCCGCCTCGACGCGCGGGCTCTTCGATGGCGCGACGCAACTCAGGCGCGGTCATGGGGCCGATGTACTCCTGCTGCGCCGCGAGAAGG
>JANMSU010000138.1:0-1999 GCA_031389835.1 Chloroflexota bacterium | reverse complement strand
CGAACGCGGTCGAGCCCGCCATGTCCGCGAACAGCAGTGTGACGACGCGGCGCTCATCGGGCACGCGGGGCATTGTGCCCGCGACCGCGCACTGGGACCACGATCGATCAGGCGAGGACAGCACCGCCTGATATCGTTGGTCTGACACCACGCGGAAGTGGCGCAGCGGTAGCGCACGTCCTTGCCAAGGACGGGGTCGCGGGTTCGAATCCCGTCTTCCGCTCTGTTGGCGCCCTCGGCAACGTCACCGGCTTAGGGATGGCCGCGACGACGTAGGGGCGCCAGTCCTCGCAGGGCTCCAGCCGGTCCACCCCGTCGGCGCCCGCCGTCACGGTGTCGAAGATGGCCGCGAGCATCCGCTTCCTCTCGTCGGCGGTCATCGCGTCCCACTCCTCGACGAGCGTATTCAGGACCTGCTGCTGCTGCGCGAACAACGGCGCGGGCGGCGCGGCGATCCGCGCGCGCTGGTCTTCGATCTCGAGGTACTTCTGCTCGTACTCTGCCGGGCTGATACGCCCGAGTTCGTACATCTCGTTGACGCGCTTGAGCCGCTCCGCGAGCGCCGATGCGCTCGCCGTCTGCGCCCCACCATAGGTCCGCAGGCGCGCGGCCACGGCCTTGTCCACCGCGCGGGCGAAACCGGGCGGCAGCGCCATGGTGCGAAGGACGGCGAGCAGGTCCGCCTCAACGACGTCCTGAGAGACCATCGGCGCGTCGCAGCCGCCAGCGACACGACGGCGGTAGCACGTGTACGTACGTCGCGTGTCGTGCGAACGGTCCGCCCCATGAGTCTGACCGCTCATCGTCGAGTCGCACGTCGCGCATCGCAGGAGACCGCTGAGAAGGTACGGCGAGCCGACCTTGCCAGCGCCGGGACCTCGAGCGGGACGCCACCGCTGCGCTGATCGAATGCGTTCGCAGTTATCGAAGGTCGCGACGTCCACGAGGGCGGGGAAGGTTCCGGCGACGACGCGACCATCGCGCAGGGGCACACGGCCCACGTAGCGGGGGTTGCCGAGGATGTCCTTGATGCTGTCGCTCGTGAAGATCACCGCGTGCCCGGGGCTGCCCGTGGCCGGGCTCCTCGGCCGACATTGTGGTGGTGGGGCGGCACGATGCCGCGCGTGTTCAGCGAACGCGCGAGCGATTTGAATGAGAACGCGCCGGTCGCGTACTCGCGGAAGATCGTTCGGACCACGTCGGCCGTCGTCTCGTCGATCTCGACCCACACCTTGGTCACGTGGCCGTTCGCCTTGTTGATGGTGCGGCGGCGCACATAACCTGCGGGCACCGGCCCGACGAGGTCGCCACCGGCAGCCTTGCTGGTGAGGCTATCGCGCACGCGCCGGGCGACCTTGCGCCGGTAGTGCTGGTCCACCGAGCCGAGGACGTTGGAGCCGAGTTCTTGGTCCTCGTCCGCCGGGTCCAACACGCGGCCGGTGGCCGCCTCGATGAACAGGGCACCGTACCGAAGCAGCGCATCGCGGAAGAGTTGAAGGTCGGACACATTGCGCGTGATGCGGCTCTGGTCGTAGGCGACGACGTAGCGCACATCGCCACGGCTAAGACGGTCGAGCATCGCGCGGTAGCCCGGGCGCTTGATGGTGCCGCCACCTGACAGGTCGAGGTCTTCGTGCGTCTCGACCGTCAGCCCCGCGACCTCGGGCAACGCGAGAGCCTTGTCGCGCTGCATCGCGGGTGACAACTTGCGCTCGCGTTCGTCCTCGTCGAGGCGCGACACGCGGACGTAGATAAGCGCGACGTTGCGCGCGGTGGGCTTCAAGACGTTCGGATCGTGCATCACTTGTCCCTTCGTTCCTTTTAGACCTACGTCAATTCTCGGCTCCGCAGCCGCGCGGCCATAGCCCCGCTGTCGATGACAAGCGGGTGAGTACCGCGCCGCTCGGCTTCACGGAGCCCGCCTTCCGAGCGGCGCGTCGCCCCAGTCAGCGCAATACGCGAGTCGCCGAAGCGAATCCAGTCCCGCCGCGATGTTGCC